>JAGLEV010000026.1 GCA_023144895.1 Thiotrichaceae bacterium | reverse complement strand
CGCAAACGCAAACGCAAACGGATATATTAGTTGATGGGCTTGGTGTCTATTGCGTAATATTAGCCAACTCAGGAGGAAGCCAGATAAATAGATGGGAAGAAATAGTATAAAAAAGTATAGAAAGAATCCAATAAGGTAGGTAGTAATATTTCCCCCTATAACCACAATAAAACCACTGCTGATAGTCATAATCATCAGTAATGCTACCCACTGTTTCCAGCCTTGCCAGTATTTTAAGCTAAATAGTAGGCTAGTCATCAGCACTGTTATGCTTAGTAGTAGGAGCCAACGATCTGAGAGGTTTGTTATGTGGCTAGGAATATAAGTGAAACTCCCTATTTTTCCATTATTTGTCCACGCCCAAGTAATGAAAAAGCTAACCATAGGATAAAGAAATGCCAGTGTGAGTATTTTTTCATAAGAGCTTGCGGTAAAGGGGTTAAAACCAAACCAAGTCTTCATCCATTGTGGTGTATGGTTACCAGCTTGTGCTTGTTCAAAATGTGCATGATCGCCCATCCAGCGAGCAATAGGATTGAGTAAAATACTTAATAAATTCAGATATAGTTTGGCAGGAACTTCTTCTTTTAACCAAGACACTGAGCGCTTGAAGCTGGCATCTGAAGGATTGCCTTTGATTAATGCATAGTAGTTAAGGAAAGACCAAATACCAATAATGATTAATATAAACAGGACATAAGGGTTTTTAACATCCATAATTGATTCTAAGAAAGTAGCGTGCATGTACGTCCTCATGGGGTGATTTTGTTGATGGATTAGTGTTTGGAGTTTCGATTGTAACAGAGCATTAACAAATAATCGGAGTAATAAAGTAGGATGAAAGACACTAAAGCTGAGAAAAATAATAGTGACTATCTCAGTAAGTCCCTGATCAGAGGGTTATCATTAGAGATAAGCGAAGCAATAAGTCGTTTGGATTTCGTTAAATTACTCTATTTTATAGACGGTTTCTTTATTATTGTTCTTTTACAAAATTGGTCTAACTGTCCTATACTTAGGGCATCATAAAGTGTCCCCGATTCTTCAATCTAAAGTGTTTAAAACTAACGTGTTTCATTATTTTTCCACAATTAAACGAGTATTTATAGTAATATTGCTTGGTAGCAACTCTGCTGTGTTTGCAGGTGTTTCAGAACATGTTGCTAGGGAATTTCAAATAAAATATACGAAGAGTTATGTTATGCCTCCTTCTACAGAGCTATCTAATATTACCTATATTGTTGAATTAATCACACTGGGCTTGATTTCAGTCGCTTTATTCTTTGTTACTTTTTCTATTATCAGCCGACGTATTAATGCTAAAAAAGAATTTAAAAAAATAAAAGCATTAAGACTTTCTGCTGAAGGTAAAAAAATAAAACTGGAGAATGTATTATCACAGGCTCTTAATGTTGAAGAGCAACTTGAAAGAAGTATTATTAATACTCAAAATGAATTAAATGAAGTGGCAAAAAGATCGAGTGAAGTAGAAAGGAGTGCTCGTAATATTAAGGCACTAGAAAAAGCGACTGAAGAAATGGCGGGTTCTCTATCGGCAAAGATTGAAGGCATGGAAGAACGTTGGTTTGCAGAATTAAAAGGTACTCAGAAAAAAATAGAAAAGCTGACCTTAAATATGGAAGCTCTGATGAATGTATCGCCTGCTGATGCTAAGACTGAAAATAAAAATGCAGTGACAGCGATTAATAAAGAAATATCACAAACACTCGATCAAGTATTACAAAACTCTAAAGCTTTAGCATCTAAAATTGATGGATACCAAGAAAATGCAGACCTTGCTTTTGGTAAATTTACTCATACTTTGGGTGAATTTGAATCACAAGCACAGGGTGAGCTGAAAAAAAAAGCGTCCGTAGTCGTCGACATTAATACGAATAAAGATAAACGTGCTGCTGAGGTAAAATCTGCATTAGAAACAGCACACCTTAAAGAGAAAGAATTAGCAGATTTTTTCTCTAAATTTAGGCATAGTGATTCTGCTTAGTTCTGAAAGCCTTAGCTCTCATTTTCTGAATATAATCCCAAAGGATCTTTAGGATTGTATTCACTCATTAAACGTAAATTCCTATCTTGGTTAGTGTATTGGTAAACTAAGCCAAGCCATTTTCCAATAATCACTTCTCCTGTATCATGCCATGTGTTTTGCACTCGATGATTCATTAATGTTTCTGGGAATATCGGTAACTCTTCGCCCTTTTGCTGTGCATCATTGACTTTATCAAGGTATTCATTAAAAATAGTTTGTGTCAGTTTGTCAAAGTAATTTACAGGGAAATTAGGTTGTTGTACAATATGACCATTGACATAGCGACCGACTTCACGCTTATATTCTTTTAATAAGCTAATCGTGTCATATTCTGGATGCCCTTGAAATAAGACCAATGCCAAGCCATCCTCACTCACCGCCAGTTGAACTCCAGCCTCTTCGCTTTCTACTAGAACATGCAAGCCTGCGGTTTCAAACTGTGCTTTATCGACCTGATTAGCACGCGAATGAGGGACATCAAACTGGGTGTTAATGCCTTTAACTAAAGGGTGTTTTTGAATAACTTGGTGTGAGTAAACCCCCCAGCGTTTGTGCTCTAATCGATAGCGTGGTTGGTTGTATTTTGCTTCCATTACTGCATGGGTTGCAAGACAGGAACAGAGAGTCGAAGCCACATTATCCACCGCCCAGTTCACGACGGTCGTCAGTGGTAGCCAAAATTCTTCTTTCGATAAAAAGGCTTGGGTTACATTGGCTCCAGTAATAATGAGCGCATCAAGTCCTTGTTCTTGAATAGTCGCAAAGGTTTCATAGTATTGGTCAATATGTTGCTGGGCTTTTTCACCACGGGGTATTTCTGGCAAGGTGAAGGGGTGAACGTGCATTTGAATAATTGGATTACTATTGCCAATTAAGCGGTAAAACTGGCGTTCTGTTGCTTCTAGTGCCGCATCAGGCATCATATTTAATAATCCAATATGCTGTTCACGAATATCTTGTTGTGAGGCACGATCTGCTTGGAGTACTTGTTGACCTTCTTGTGTTAAACGGGCAAAGGTGGGTAGTTGATTATGGGCAACGAGTGGCATTAGCTTTTCTCTGTACGATCAATGGCTTTACAAACCAATTGGATAAAATGACTCTCTGTCTTAACCTTAAAGAGTTCTTGGGTCGTAATGGTGTAACCAAATTCTTTTGCAATAGCGTCATAGCGTGGAATACGTGAGTAAAATAATCGTGGGAATGACCAAAGTACAAAGTCATCAGGTTCAATTAGCGCACTATACTCCAATCCTTGTTCCTGCATATATTCTGCTAGTAAGGAGTCTAAGAGTGCTTCACGGTAATACATGGGCTTTGGCGCTAATTTTGCCCGATTAATGAGCATCTTTTCGTCTTGCTCTGAGGCTTTAATGTAAACTAAGACACTATGTTCAGCGAGTTGCTCAAGTAGTTTAGGCTCATCAAGCTCACATAAGCTACCACCTGCATCATTAATAAAGTGGTTAAAGCCATAGAGTGATTGAGCTTTATTAATAAACTCAGGTACATCCCGCATTGCCGCAATCTCAGCTGCACGGTGTAGCGCTTGGCGACGCTTAAACTCTTTTAGTGATAAACCCCCTTTTTCAATATTGCCTAATTTGCCAATAAAAGTGGATACTGCTTTGAGGTGATCCACGGTAATATTATTCTGAATAAAGATAGAATCTGTACGAAGCAAATCCTTTAAGAAGGGCACTTGCATGGCTTGATGTTTAATATTATCAAGGATTGGTTCATCAAGGTAGCGTGTTCCAATACGATAATCACCAGAGTAATGAAACCAGTCATTGTCTCTTAGTAAGGTCGATAGGAAGGTTTTCCCCACTCCTGACATACCAAGTAAGGTAATTGATTTGTGTTCTAATTGATCAAAATCGGTACTAGATATTTTCATGACTTTATTAATAATTTAGTTTAATAACAATGGAGTAGGTTGATTCCATGCTCCTATACGATGTGTGCGGGTCTTAGTATAACCATGAAGCTCCTTGCTAAGAAAGTAATAAGTGAGGATCATGGGTGCATTTAGTGAGCCAATTCCGTAGAATGTGGTTACTATTTTGGGTTTATTCCATAGAAAAGATTAGGAAGGAGATTTGTCACAGATGACATTAAAGGTGGGAGTAATCAGCGAAACTGCTGAAGGTGAACGTCGTGTGGCGATAGACCCTTTGGTTGCTAAGAAGTTTGAGAAAATAGGTGTTAGCGTTTTACTAGAAGCGAATGCTGGAAAAGATGCTCACTTTGATGATGCTATGTATGCTGATGTTGAGGTTATCGATTCAGCCACGAAACTTAGTGGACAAGTTGATGTGTTGATTAAGGTACAAATACCGACAGTTGCTGAAGTTGATGCAATGCAAAATGGTAGTATTTTGATTGGTACTTTATTAGCACATAAGTATCCTGATGTTGTGGCTCGTCTCAATGAGAAAAAGATTACTAGTTTTGCGATGGAGTTAGTTCCACGTATTGCCCGCGCTCAGTCTATGGATGTTTTATCATCACAAGCCGCAGTGGCAGGTTATAAGGCAGCCATTATGGGGGCAGATCTTGCACCTGGTTTTTTCCCTATGCTAACAACAGCAGCAGGAACTATTCGTCCTTCTAAGGTGATTGTTATTGGTGTGGGGGTCGCAGGTTTGCAAGCGATTGCTACGGCGAAACGCTTGGGGGCGATTGTTGAAGCCTATGATGTTCGTCCTGAGACTAAGGAACAGATTGAGTCATTAGGTGCTAAAGCGATTGTGCTTGAAATTTCAGCTTCAGGTGAAGGTGGTTATGCACGTGAGCTAAGTGATGACGAACGAAAGCAACAACAGCAAGAATTAGCAGAATATATTGCAACGGCTGATGTGTTAATTACGACAGCAGCGGTTCCAGGTCGACCTGCACCTAAGATTATTCCTGAGATGACGGTTGATGGTATGAAGAGTCGTGCTGTGATTATTGATCTTGCAGCTGAAAGTGGTGGTAACTGTACTTTGACCCAGCCTGGTGAAACGATGACTCACAGTAATGGGGTGGTGATTCATGCACCGCTTAATGTTGCTAGCCAAGTCCCCATTCATGCCAGTGAAATGTACGCTAAGAATATTTTTAATTTCTTATCGCCAATGATTAAAGAGGGTGAATTAGCTCTTGATTTTGATGATGAGATTATTAAAACTTCGCTATTAACTCATGAGGGTGAGATTAAACATGAAGCCACCCGTAAACAATTAGAAGGAGAGGCGTAATGGAAGGTATTATTGCACTTTATATCTTTATGTTAGCCGCTTTCACAGGCTATGAAGTTATTTCTAAGGTTCCTGTTATTTTGCACACACCTTTAATGTCGGGTTCAAACTTTATTCACGGTATTGTTCTTGTCGGCGCAATGGTCGCACTCGGTCATGCAGGGTCAAAGCTAGAAATGTTGTTTGGCTTTATTGCTGTCATTCTTGCAGCAGGTAATGCGGCAGGTGGTTATGTTGTGACTGAGCGGATGTTAGAAATGTTTAAACCTAGTGATAAGAAGGAGTCTAAGTAATGGACTTTATGATTAAAGCTTCATATTTTATTGCCGCAGGTTTATTTATCTATGGCTTAAAGAAAATGAGCTCTCCAGCCAGCGCCCGTGATGGTATTGTTTGGGCTGGTGTGGGTATGATACTGGCGACGCTGGCAACGTTCTTTCATGAAAGTATTCATGGTCTTACTAATTATTTATTGATTATTATTGCCATTGCTATTGGTGGTTATTTGGCATGGACATCGGGCAAAAAGGTTGCCATGACCGATATGCCACAAATGGTTGCTCTTTATAATGGTATGGGAGGCGGGGCAGCGGCTGCTATTGCTGCCGTTGAGCTGATTCAGCGTAGTGGTATGAACTTTACCGAGCAAGCACTCGCGGTTGTTGGTGGCTTAATCGGAACAATAGCATTCTCTGGTTCTTTAATTGCTTATGCTAAGTTGCAAGGCATTATGCGAAAGACAATTCGCTTTCCTATGCAGCAATTGCTGAATGCCTCTGCGTTTATTATTACGGTTATTCTTGGGTTGGTTATTGCCTTCTCTGGTACGGATTATGGCTTGGGAATCTTATTTATCTTTTTCCTTTTGGCGCTTGTTTTTGGTGTGATGATGACAGTGCCTATCGGTGGTGCTGATATGCCCGTGGTTATTTCATTGTTTAATGCATTAACAGGTTTGGCGGTAGGTTTCGAGGGTTATGTGCTTGATAATCCTGCCATGATGATTGCAGGTACGGTGGTAGGTTCAGCAGGTTTTTTGCTAACACAGCTTATGGCTAAAGCAATGAATCGTCCTATTAGCAATGTGTTGTTCAGTAACTTTGGTGATGCTACAGGCAAAGCGCAAGACGTTAGTGGTAGCATGAAAGAGATTGAAGCTTCTGATGTGTCAGTGATGATGGCATTTGCACAAAAAGTGGTGATTGTACCTGGCTATGGTATGGCAGTGGCTCAAGCTCAACATAAGATTTGGGAGTTGGTTAAGCAGTTGCAAGAACGTAATGTAACGGTAAAGTTTGCTATCCATCCTGTCGCAGGTCGTATGCCAGGACACATGAATGTATTGCTTGCAGAAGCAGGGGTTCCTTATGATATTATTTATGATTTAGATGAGATCAATGAGGAGTTTGCAACGACAGATGTGACTTTGGTCATTGGCGCTAATGATGTGGTGAATCCAGCGGCTAGAACAGACCCTAATAGTCCAATTTTTGGTATGCCGATCTTGAATGCAGATAAGTCTAAAAATATTATAGTGATCAAGCGTGGTAAGGGTAAAGGTTTCTCTGGTATTGAGAATCACCTGTTCTTTGCGGATAATACTCGTATGCTTTATGGTGATGCTCAAGCGGTTGCTAGTGAACTAGTGAGTACGGTAAAGGAAGTGTAGATAATCTGAGTTATTACAGGGCTTCAGCTTTAAATAAAAAAGGCATCCTATTTAGGATGCCTTTTTTCGTTATTGCTGTCGTGTCTTTATCGGTGCGACTTCAGTCTGACCAAAGAGGTTAGTTAGCAAAGTCCATCATATTACCCATTTCTTCCATGATAGGTGGGAATTGATTTAATACGGCATCACCCACGGTTACTGGATCTGGTGAGCTAAGTGATGGCGCGCGCCAGCCACCGGGCATACGTCCCATATCATAGGGAGAATTTGTTGATTTATCCCATGCTTCTTCTGTAAATTCAGTATAGAAGTCAGGCCAAATATTGCGAACCGAACCCCATGCTTTCTTTTTATTATTATTTTGTGTAGGAAGGAATGGCATCATATTTTGATTTTGCCCATTGCTCCAAGGATTCCAGTTATTACTATTCTTCCAAGGTGTTGGCATATTCTTAGCCATATCATTACTAGGAGAGAAGCTATTACCAAAAGGTGACATCTTTGATGCCTGCATATTGGGTGTATTAAAGTTAAAAGGATTACCACTATTCATTGGAGATGTAGGGAAAAAGTTGTTACTAGTAGGGTATGAGGGTCGTCCCTGTCCCTGCCAAGGAGCTCGCATTGGCATTGGGTTGTTTCTGGGTCTCTGAGCAAAATTAGGTTGGGTGGGGTAACCATAATTCATTGGTGGAAACTGTCCCTGTGGCGGTGTTTTCCAACCACTAGGAAATTGATTATTTGTTTGCTGTGCAGGGTAAGGGGTTACTGGTGTTGTACCCCAGTATGGCGTTGCTATTGGTGTGCTTGGTTGAGCTTGGGGTGCTTTATCATTGGCGAAAACAGGAAAGCCTAGCGATGATAGGACAGCAATACTTATTAAAACTTTATTCATTGTGTTTAACCTAAATCTTTAAATACCCATCTCTTGGGGGTGAAGCGTCACTTTGATTAATATAAGTATATCTTTATATACTTATATAGCAAGCACTTTATTAGACTTTTTCCATGTAGATTATTAATTTATAACAAAACAGTGCGTTATGGCTTGTTTATTATTGGCTGGAATGACTTTTATCAATAATAAATGATTGATGGATCACTCCAACGAATAGATAAGAGTGCTAACTTGAACGATGACTATAACATAAGTTGATTCATCTTAATGAAGTATCCATGCTTTACTACTTGTTTTAATACAGTTGCTTGTGATGTGTATCGATTTTGTAATATTTATTGATACTTATTTTAGAGCTTGTATGAAAATAACAATGATCGATACAAGTGTTAAACCTGACTGGAAAAATGAAGGGGGTGTTGATACTTTATCGCCTTGAGATTGTATGATGACAAGGGATATAACTAGTAAGAATAGCTCGACACAGCCAACTTTTAAGTCAGCTGTGACATTAACATATCCACCGTTTGGAAAATGGATTAAACCGTATTTGCAAGATCAATCGCTGATTTTTTTCCCTCTTTGTTTTTGGCTAAATCACTACGCTCTTTCTCTAATTGCTTAAAATACTCAGGTCCTTCACCCGTAATGTATTTGCCAGTAAAGACAGCCATTTCAAACTCGGTCAGATCAGGATTTCCTTCACTTATTGACTCAATGAGATCATTCAGTGTTTGATAGATCATCTTGTCAGCACCAATGGCATCGCCAACTTCTTTATCGGTTTTATCATGAGCAATTAACTCACTAGCCGCAGGCATATCAATACCATAGATATTAGGATAACGAATCGGTGGTGATGCGGAAGCAAAGTAGACTTTTTTAGCACCTGATGAGCGTGCCATTTGTACGATTTCTTTTGAGGTGGTACCACGCACAATAGAGTCATCGACGAGTAATACGTTTTTGCCTTCAAACTCTAAATCAATAGGGTTGAGTTTTTGGCGGACTGATTTTTTGCGCTGTTTCTGCCCTGGCATAATAAAAGTTCTGCCAATGTAACGATTTTTAATAAAACCTTCACGGTATTTAACTTCTAAAGTTGCAGCAATTTCAGCGGCTGAGGTGCGACTCGTATCAGGAATAGCAATAACAACATCGATATCATGATCTGGCCATTCTTTTTGAATACGCTCTGCCATTTTATGTCCCATCCGCATTCTTGCTTTATGGACAAAGACATCATCAATACGTGTATCAGGGCGAGCAAAGTAAACGTATTCAAAGATGCAGGGAACATAGCGTGGATTTTCAGCACATTGCTGTGTTATTACCTTGCTACCATCGCTAGGGATATAGATAGCTTCACCAGGTTCAATGTCACGAATGAGCTCATAACCTTGTGTTACTAAGGCAACGCTCTCAGAGGCAATCATATACTCAACGCCTTTCTCTGTTTCACGTGCACCATAACAAAGGGGACGAATACCGTGAGGATCACGAAAACCAACTAAGCCATCACGAGTAATCATTAAGACAACAGCATAAGCTCCACGGCAACGCCTGTGAACACCAGCAACAGCATCAAAGATATCTTCACCCGTTACTTTGTAGGACTCTTGTTTAGAAAGCTCCTGAGCAAAGACATTGAGAAGGATTTCTGAATCAGAGTTAGTATTAATATGGCGACGGTCTTGACTATATAAGTCTTTTTTTAATTCAGCAGCATTGGTTAAATTACCATTATGGGCTAGTGAGATACCATAAGGTGAATTGACATAAAAGGGCTGAGCCTCCGAGGCAGATGAACTACCTGCAGTAGGATAGCGAACATGTCCAACACCCATAGCGCCTCTGAGGCGCTTCATGTGTTTGCTATAAAATACGTCTCTAACTAAGCCATTACCACGTCGTAGGTACAAGTTTTTGCCATCACTAGTTACTATTCCAGCGGCATCTTGACCTCTGTGCTGCAATACGGTTAACGCATCATACAGTGTCTGGTTAACGGGTTCATGGTTGACAGCACCAACAACTCCACACATACAAATACCTAAATTTAATCGTTATGAAGGGACGCTATCATAGCGGGTAATGACAAGATCAGCCAATAAAATCCTCAAGAGATATTGGAGTGCCTATCAATTAAGCCATTTACAAGACGAATATAGGTAATTTCAGGAGGGCAATTATGTCGTAAAGGTAATCCTGTGCTACCAATTCCTCGGCTAGTATAAACCCAAGATTGTTTAACTCTATGTAATCCTCGGATATATTTTTTACCAAGGTGAGATTTTACTAGTCCTCTGCCTTTTTTACTGACAATCTGCCCACCACCATGAGTATGCCCTGATAATTGTAAGCTAATACGAGTGTCATCAGCATACCAGTCAATCACATCAGGCTCATGAGCTAAAAGAATGGTAGGTGCATTACCCCCAGGGTGATCTGCCATTGCTTTGCTAATATCAGGCTCACCTTTCCATGCATCATCAATAGCAGCAAGATAGAGCTTGGAATCACCAACGGTTAGGTTAACTCCTTGATTGATTAATACGGGAATATTATGTTGTTCAAAGATGCGAGTAATAAAAACGGGGTCGGTTTCAACATCATGATTACCTAAGCAAGCATAAATCCCATATTTAGCCTTAAGCTTAGCAAGTACAGGAGCGAGGTCAAGAATATCCTGTTCATCATGCCAAACATAATCACCTGTTAAAACAATAAGATCAGGGTTTAATGCATTGGTTTTTATAACGGCTCGTTCAATGAGTTCGACTTGTGTGAAAGGTCGTAAGTGCATATCGGTTAACTGCACAATAGAGAAGCCAACTAAGTCAGGTGGCAGCTTATCTATAGGGACGGAGGTCTTTTCTATTATTAATTTTCGTAATTGGTTTCGTCGCTTATCATATTTTTCATCATGAAAATAATTGAGCTGACCTATTTTATTGAGCACTCGTTGTGCTCTTTTTTTATGTGATTTGATCATTTTGCAAAAAACTTCCTTTGTTCACGATATTAGTCCATTAAGTAGTGAAGCGGTATTGATGCGATTGATTTTATATAGTTTACAGGCTTTTATGAAAATATGACACATGACATGGTTTTGTCACAATTTCTCACTGTAAATGACATAGCCTGTAACAAAATGACAATTATCTACCGCCAATCTATCTTAATAGGAAATTAATTTAACTCTAACTCGTTGTATTTTTTTATAATTAATAATATTGGTTAGAATTGGCACGCTGGTTGCATTATGTAGGACGTGGTGCATGACGCTACAAGGTTAATAAAAATAAGGATTAGAAAAATAATAAAAAATTAAAAGACTAAAGGAATACAAAGTCTTACCGAGTATTAAGCAATAAATAATAACAATAAGCTAATACCGATCGCACTACACTCCCTGTCCTAGACAGGGATTTTACAAGTTTTACCAGCAAGCCCCTAGAGGGAGTGATCAGACGTACATAATACTAACAATAAGACATCTGACATACCTCGAATTTGTTTCCCCCGCTTCGGCGGGGACTTTTAAACAGGGCATAGAGAAGTAATAAAATTTCCAAGTCAAAGTCAGGAAATAGTAGAAAAAGTTTTACCAGCAAGCCCCTAGAGGGAAGTGATCAGAAGTAAATAATACTAACAATAAGACCTCTGACATACCTCGAATTTGTTTTTCCCCCGCTTCGGCGGGGATTTTTTATAAAAATTGTAGTACGCACAACAAATTTCCAAATCAAAGTCAGGAAATAGTAGAAAAAAGTTTTACCAGCAAGCCCCTAGAGGGAAGTGATCAGAAGTACATAATACTAACAATAAGACCTCTGACATACCTCGAATTTCATTTTCCCCCGCTTCGGCGGGGTTTTTTTATGGCTTAATATTATAGGACTCGCTGATGCTAAGCAAGGGTTCATATTGAGAATTAAGCCTATTTTTATGTATTTACTCTAGATTATCCTCTTGATAATATAGTTATTTTTCTTCCATCCAAGCCATTTGGATCGCTTCTAATATTTTCTCATTCGACCGTTCAGCATTATCTTTAAAATTATCCAACTCACAAACCCATTGGTGTAAGTCAGTAAAGCGTACATATTGAGGATCGGTATCAGGAAATTTTTCATCTAATTCGATAGCAATGTCTAAAACATCAGTCCATTGTAATTCCATAGCTCTATCCTTAGTGGTTTTCAGAAACCATATTAATGGTATATTTTGGGATTTCAATCACTAGGTCTTTGTCTCCAACAAGTGCTTGGCAACTCAATCGAGAATCAGGGTCAACGCCCCATGCTTTATCAAGATAGTCTTCCTCTAAGTCAGTCGCTTCTTCGAGTGATATAAAGCCCTCACGAATATGAATATGGCAAGTGGTACATGCACAAGATTTTTCACAAGCATGTTCAATTTCAATACCATTTTTTCCCGCAGCATCACAGATACTCACACCTGTTTCTGCTTCAAATACAGCCCCTTCAGGGCAATGGTCATCATTGGGAAGAATAATTATTTGTGGCATGAGTAAGTACTCCTAAATATCATTGATTTGTTGACCAGCCATCGCTTTTTTCACGCTGCTATTCATACGTCGTTCTACATAAAATTCGGCGGATTTTTCTAGTTTTTTAATTGCCGCTTTAATGACTTCACTATCTTCTGAAGTCTTACAGGTGGCAGCTAGCTCACTATGTCCAGCATATAGTTGCTGACGTTCTTCTTCACTAAGTAATGTTTCATCATCACTTTCCATGGCAGCATTTAATGCCTCTAGTGTTCGTCGTGCTTCTATTTGTTGCTCACGTAAACTGCGCAACTCAACATCATCTTGAGCATTATCGATAGATGAACGCAACATCGTTTCAATTTCGTTGTCAGTGAGTCCATAAGAAGGTTTAATTTCAATATTTGAGCGAGTGCCTGTTGTGAGTTCTTGGGCATCAACATTCAGCAATCCATCAGCGTCAACTTGGAATGTCACTTTAATACGTGCCGCACCTGCCACCATCGGAGGTATTCCATGAAGAACAAATTTTCCTAAGGAACGATTTGTTTCAACCGTTTCTCGTTCACCTTGTAGGATATGAATTGATAAGGCGGTTTGACCATCTTTAAATGTAGTGAATTCTTGGGCGCGAGTAATAGGAATCGCAGTATTGCGATGAATGACTTTGTCAACTAAGCCACCCATCATTTCAATACCTAAAGAGAGTGGAATGACATCCAATAACAGCATTTCTTGGTCGGGTTTATTACCTGCTAGAATATCAGCTTGGCGAGCAGCTCCAATAGCAACAACCTTGTCAGGATCTAATTTGCTATGCGCTGTGCGTTCAAAAAAAGCATTAACCGCTTCACGTACGGAAGGTACACGAGTCGAGCCACCGACTAAAATAACATCATCGATTTCATCTTTATTGAGCTTGGCATCACGTAGTGCGCGACGACAAGAAGATAGGGTTTTCTTAACGAGAGGGGCAATTAATGCCTCAAAATTGGTACGACTTAAAGTACCTTGCCAGTGATCAAGTGTAATTTCTGTTGTTTCATGATGACTGAGTGTTTCTTTTGCTTGGCGTGCAAGGGTTAAGCATTGTCTTAATAGTGCTTGATCATCTGCTACTGCATTGGGTAATTGTTGGAGAATCCATTCAGCGATAGCATAATCAAAATCATCACCACCTAAAGCAGAGTTACCACCTGTTGAGAGGACTTCAAAAACACCTTTACTTAGGCGTAAGATGGAGATATCAAAGGTTCCACCGCCTAAATCATAAACAGCAATTGTGCCACTGGTTTGCTGGTCTAAACCATAAGCAATTGCGGCAGCAGTGGGTTCGTTAATTAAGCGATAGACAGTGAGGTTAGCGAGTTTAGCTGCATCACGAGTCGCTTCACGCTGAGCATCATCAAAATAGGCGGGAACGGTAATTACCACGCCACTTAATATATCGCCCAAGCTATCTTCAGCGCGCTGGCGTAAGGCTTTTAATATCTCAGCAGAGACTTCAATGGCACTAACAGCGCCTGCGACGGTTTGAATCCTCGGTACACTGGAATCGGTTTCTGCAAACTGATAAGGCAGGTGACCATCAATCGTTGCTAAGTCATTTTGTCCACGACCCATTAAACGTTTAACAGATGCTAAAGTATTTAGAGGGTCTTTATTTGCCTTGGCTAATGCTTCAAGACCCACAAGAGGAGGTCTATCTTTGCTATAATGGACAACTGAAGGCAGTAAGTGCTGTTGCTGTGAATCTGCTAACGTATCCGCAGAGCCACTTCTAACGGTTGCCACTAGGGAATGTGTTGTACCTAAGTCGATGCCCGCCGCTAAGCGGTGTTGATGGGGGGCAGAAGTCATTCCTGGTTCTGATATTTGTAGAAGTGCCATAATATTTTAGCGCTAGCCTTTGTCGATCACTTAAATCAAGAGGGGTTAAAAGTCGTCGAGACGATCTTCCATACGTTGAATCTCACCGAATATGCGCTCACAATAGCGTAATTTTAAGACTGCTTGTTTTGCGTCAGTATAATTACCCTGTTGGTAGTTAGTCACAAAATTCTGCTCGACATCATCTTGGCGCACGGTGATTATTTGTCTTAACTTATCAAGCTCATCCATTGGATCATCGGTTTGTTCAACATCTTCAATAGATTGACGAATTTCCATTTGCTCTAGTAGATAGGGCATGTCTGTTGTCGTGTCTCTATCGTCATTAAAACTCACACCCTTGAGTGTTAATAAATAGTATGCTCTAAGGCGAATACTTTTTAATGTATCCAGAGCCTCATTGAGATAGCCCGTTATCTGTAAAGAAAAACGGCGCTCTTCATCGCTACTATTAACAAATTTATCAGGATGATAAGATGTTTGCAGTCGTAAGAACTGTGCCGAAAGAGCAGCCTTATCGATTTCGAACTGAATAGGCAGGTCAAATAACTCAAAGTAGTTCTGAGTTAAACTAATGGATTGCATAGATATAAACCTTATACTGTAAAGCTTTCGCCACAACCACAGCTATCTTTTTCATTGGGGTTATTAAACTTGAAACCTTCGTTTAAGCCTTCGCGAGTAAAATCAACCTCTGTGCCATCGAGATAAATTAAACTTTTGGGATCAACAATCACTTTAACATTGTGAAACTCAAATACTTCATCTTGTTCATCAACTTCATCAGCGAACTCGATAACATAACCCATACCAGAGCAACCCATTGTTTTAACACCCAAGCGCAAACCTACACCCTTGCCACGTTTTTCAATAAAGGTTTTCACGCGTGAGGCAGCAGCCTCTGTCATTGTAATTCCCATTTTTGCCTCGTTTATTGCTTACTTTTATAGTCATCAATAGCAGAGCGAATGGCATCTTCTGCTAAAACAGAACAATGCACTTTAACTGGGGGTAATTCAAGTTCAGTCGCAATGTCAGTATTTTTGATTTCTGCTGCTTCATCTAATGTTTTGCCTTTAACCCATTCTGTTAATAAGCTTGATGAAGCAATGGCGGATCCACAACCATAAGTTTTGAACTTTGCATCTTCAATAACACCATCATCACTGACTTGAATTTGTAAGCGCATTACATCGCCACACGCTGGAGCGCCGACCATTCCAGTGCCTACATTACTGTCTTTAGTTTCCATTGTGCCCACATTCCGAGGGTTATCATAATGGTCAATTACTTTTTCACTATATGCCATGATTGCTTACCTTAATTTTATTACCGTTTTTGTAAAAAAGCTGGTTTTCTATAAAAACTGGATAGATTTCTTAGTGTGCTGCCCACTGAACCTGACTGAGATCAATGCCTTCTTTATACATATCCCATAAAGGTGAGAGTGCACGTAGCTTCTCTACCGCTTTACGTGTTTGTACAATGGCGTAATCAACTTCTTCAGCCGTGGTGTAACGCCCAATGGTAAAGCGTAGTGAGCTATGGGCTAGTTCATCTGAACGACCAATAGCACGTAATACATAACTTGGTTCTAAACTGGCACTAGTACAAGCGGAGCCTGAAGAAACAGCTAAGTCACTAATGGACATCATTAAGCTTTCGCCTTCAACAAAGTTAAAACTAATATTGAGGTTACCTGCCACTCTCTTGTCAAGATGACCATTAACATAGACTTCTTCCATGTCTTTAAAGCCATCAAGTAAGCGAGTCCGTAATTCTAATAAACGTTTGTTTTCTTCTACCATTTCTTCTTTGGCAATACGGAAAGCTTCACCCATAGCAACGATCTGATGAGGGGCTAATGTGCCTGAACGCATACCACGCTCATGACCACCACCGTGCATTTCTGCCTCAATACGGACACGAGGTTTACGTTGTACATAAAGAGCACCAATACCTTTAGGACCATAGATTTTATGACCTGAGAAGCTCATTAAATCAACTTTTAGTTCAGCAATATCAATGGCAACTTTGCCCGCACTCTGTGCCGCATCAACATGGAATAATATGCGTTTACTACGACATAATTCACCGATAGCGGCAATGTCTTGAATCACACCAATTTCATTATTAACGTGCATAATTGACACAACGGTTGTGTCATCACGCATTGCCGCTTCAAGTTTAGTAATATCTAATAGACCATCTTCTTGTGGGTCAAGATAGGTGACTTCAAAACCTTCACGCTCAAGCTGGCGACAAGTATCTAATACGGCCTTGTGCTCAGTTTTCATGGTAATAATATGTTTACCACGACGCTGGTTAAAGTGAGCCGCACCTTTAATGGCTAAGTTATCAGATTCTGTTGCACCACTGGTCCAAACAATCTCGCGAGAATCTGCATTGATAAGGTCTGCTACTTGTTGACGTGCGACTTTGATTGCATCGTCTGCTTTCCAACCAAAATCATGATTACGTGATGATGGGTTGCCAAAAATGCCGTCCTTAGTCAGGTATTGACACATCTTGTCTGCAACACGTCCATCAACAGGAGTTGTCGCAGAGTAATCAAAATAAATAGGTGTTTTTACAGTCATTATTCCTCACACGGCCTATAGGCTTTGTTTGATAATTAGTTTGTCGGTATTACAATCAGTTAAGCCCGATATGGCTAAAATGTCGCCTTTCTTTTTCATATCTTCAAGCGATATATTACTTAAAAATGTTTGAATTTGTTTGCTTAAATCCATCCATAAGTCGTGAGTTAAACAACGTTTATTGTCACCCTCACAGTTAGCTGCTCCCCCACAACGTGTCGCATCAATATTTTCATCGACGGCACTAATAATATCGGAGATTGAAACACTCTCAGGTTCGCGACCTAAACGATAGCCACCACCAGGGCCACGCATACTAACGACTAGTTTGTTTTTTCTCAACTTAGAAAATAATTGTTCTAGGTAAGAAAGCGAGATGGACTGTCTGCCTGAAATCTCGGCTAAGGATACAGGATTACCATTGTTATGTAAGGCAAGATCTAACATTGCAGTAACGGCATAACGACCTTTCGTTGTTAATTTCATAAAACCCTCATCTGTGGCTCGGAGACTTCATTTTCGTGCAGTCTAAAATACTTGACTAAAATGGTCAAGTATTACCAGTGTTCCCGTGGTTATTTGCATTTTTTGCTCACAAGGGGGATAGGGTGAGTTATTTATCATCATCAAAACAACGATTTATATTAGGAAGGGGTTTTTTATCAATCTCTCCACCCAGTTGTTCTACTTGGGAACAAAGGGTTTCCATGCGCTCTTCCATGAGATGAATGTGATCTAATAGTTTATTCATACTATTCGCTACGGGGTCAGGCATATTAGTACTCGTTCCGTAGGCATCAAAACCAATTTTCTTCGCTAATTTATCGCGGTGAGTTTTTTTGCTACCTTGTACGACTTCACGCCCTGGAATACCAACAACAGTGGTTTCTTTATGAACATTTTTCACAACAACGGCATTAGAGCCAATTCGTGCTTTCTCACCAATAATAATCGGTCCTAATATTTTAGCACCTGCGCCCACAACAACATTATCCATTAGTGTGGGATGACGCTTACCTTCTTGCCAAGAGGTTCCTCCCAGTGTTACAGCGTGATATAAGGTGCAGTCATTGCCAATCTCGGCTGTTTCACCAATAACAACCCCCATGCCGTGATCAATAAAAAATCGGTGACCAATGATTGCACCGGGGTGAATCTCTATGCCTGTCATAAAACGAGAGAAGGCTGAAAGTACACGTGCCAGCCATTTTAAATTGAAGCGCCATAAAAGATGAGCAAGCCGATAGTGTAAGACTGCATGAACTCCTGGGTAGGTAGTCAGTATCTCAAAAGAATTTCGAGCCGCAGGGTCACGGTCAAAAACACAGGTAATATCTTCGCGTAAATGTTCAAACATAAGCAAATACTAACATAAGACCTTTGTATGAGTCGATTTTTGCCATCAACAAAGGGCATTCAGGTTATACTGTCGAAATGACAAATGATAAAATTGTAACTGAAGTGGTTACCCACTATATCGCCGAAGAATCATCAGCCAAGCAAGGGCACTTCGTTTTTTCCTATACGATTACTATTAACAATGTAAGTGATGAGACTTTACAGCTCATTTCTCGACATTGGGTTATTACTGATGCAGATAACCAAATACAGGAGGTAAGAGGTCGTGGAGTTGTTGGTAAGCAACCAGTGCTCGCACCAAAGGAAAGCTATACCTATAGTAGTGGTACAATGATTGAAACGGCTGTTGGCTTTATGGCTGGAAGTTATCGAATGCGTAATGATGATGGTGACGAGTTTGATGCAGAGGTGCCAACATTTCGTTTAGCGGTTCCGGGTGTATTGCATTAAGATTTGGACTTTTGGGCTGGGTAGTGAGTAAAAAATAAGTGCAGGCATCAAGTCCATATGAATACCTGCGTGCACGACCCGTGCAATGGGGGGAGAACACTAAGGTCATGCGGGAGCTATAATATCAGTAATTTACGTCTTGAATACAGATAGATTGGTGAACGGTATTTATTGAAAGATAAGCGAATAAAGGAGCCTCAAATGAAGGCAATAATGATAACTATAACGATATTACTTGCTACTTTAACCTGTGCTAATGCTAAGGATTTTAATGGAGTGAATGATGATGAATTGGCGGGGATACAACAACTTATGGAGGAGGGTTTACCACATACTAAGCTTCTTTTGAAGCTAAAAAAAGACTACCCAAAATATACTAAGCAGTCTATTATTATCATTTCTGGAAGCCAGCAGAAATTAACCTTGTATAATAAAGGGGAGTTGTTGGGAACTTACCCTATTTCTACGGGAATCACGGGAATGGGTAATAAAAGTGGTAGCGGAAAAACGCCTTTGGGCGCTCACCGTGTCTCTCATCGTTATGGAGATAACGCTAAACTTGGTACGATTTTTAAAGCGCGACGCAATACAGGAAAGATAGCCAAGATTATTACTCAGCCGATTAGTATCAAGACAGATGATGTGACGACTAGGGTAATGTGGCTAGATGGCTTGGAGAAGGGCAAAAATAAAGGTGGGAAGGTGGATTCACATCGCCGTTATATCTATATTCATGGCACACCTGAAGAAGGTCTTATTGGTAAACCTGCTTCACATGGCTGTATTCGAATGTTGAATGAAGATGTGATTAATCTGTTTGATAGTACAGCGATTAATAGCTTTGTTTATATTGTTAAGTAAATAACAATAGATTCAATGGTGCTTGTAAGTTGTTGATAATTATATAGGCT
>JAGLEV010000025.1 GCA_023144895.1 Thiotrichaceae bacterium | reverse complement strand
CAGTTTCGGTTAACAGAGTCCGTAGCATATTTTACTCTTGTAGTTTTGCTACCTATTGAGAGTATGAATAATCCCTTTCTAAATAAATGCCACTACCAAGAGCTTCGTGTGGACTGGCTTACTCAGCGGTAATTCTTAGGGTTGACTGCTTGGTTAGTTTGGTGTTTAATTGAAATCTTGTAGTTTCAATCGCCAGCAACACAAGCGGGCGTTATACGCAATAAAGGGTTCAATGACAGATAATAAACAAGATTCATTTCCATCAGAAGTTTTTGCTACATTTGATCAGCATCGCGTATTACTTATTATTGTAAATAAAAGTGCTCTGGGTGCTTCATTATATGAAGCAACTAGGTTTGCTTGGCGTATCAATAGAGAAAAGGCCGAACAAGCAGAAGTGATTCTTCCAACAGTTCAGGGGGTAATTGTTGGTGCTTTCATTGCCAACACATGGTTAGAGGCAACAGCAGAAAATTTTCCAGGAAGAGAAATAGGGGAATCAGATAAGGGTAGGTTTGGTTTCAATGGAATTAAAGCGAGTGAAAGTATTCAACAGATGTATATAGGTAAGAGAATACCTGATGAGTTTAGGAAAAAAGGGGCATCAAACCCAATTAAATATACGTGGCAGTAAAAAGCGTATAACAATCAAATCCACTTTACCGTAAAAAGCGTCACAAATTTTTGCTATCGCAAAATTTCCGCCTCTTTTTATGTCAAGTGATTTGGGCGTTAGTTCCTTTCTCTGTCATTATTTAGAGCTGTGGTTTTCAAAGTCCTGTCACTTTAAAAATGAGATGCTGCTGTTGACTCTCTTAGTGTTGAGATTCAGGGATTAAAAATACTTTGCTAGTGTTGAGTACTTTATCATTGAGAGGTGAAAACTAAACACCCTCTTCTTGCTATAACCTTTTGATAACCGAAGGTCACATAACTCAATGATTTTATCGTCATTCAATCATTTTGGCCCTTCTCTGAATACCTTAGTTTAAAAGATAAAATAAAAGACTAAAAAACTAACGTCGCTTAACCATTAGTGCCTTAATACCAGCAATTGCCTTAGCAGGATTTAAACCCTTAGGACAAGCATCAGTACAATTCATAATCGTATGACAACGGTAGACCTTAAAAGCATCTTCAATCGCATCAAGGCGCTCTCCTGTTGCCTCATCTCGTGAATCGACTATCCAGCGATAAGCATTAAGCAAGGCTGCAGGGCCAAGAAAACGATCACTATTCCACCAATAACTAGGGCATGATGTGGAACAGCAAGCACATAATACACATTCGTATAAACCATCCAGCTTGCTACGATCTTCAATAGATTGGCTATATTCACGATCCGCAGGTAAAGCAGAATCTACTTTCATCCACGGCTCAATACTGGCATATTGAGCATAGAAATTTTGTAAATCAGTCACTAAGTCTTTAATAACATTTTGATGTGGCAGAGGATAAACTTCTATATCCCCTTTAATATCAGCAATCGACTGAGTACATGCCAAGGTATTTTTACCATTAATATTAACCGCACAAGAACCACAAATTCCTTCCCGACAAGAGCGACGTATTGCGATAGTGCTATCCATCTCATTTTTTACCATCAAGATGGCATCTAACACCATCGGACCACAATGGTCTAAATCAATTTCATAGCTATCTAAACGTGGGTTATCTGTCGTTTCAGGGTCATAGCGATAGATAACCATTTTACGGGGGTATTTAGCATTAGGGTCACTATAAGCCTCCCCTTTTTTAACAATAGAGTTTGCAGGTAATCTAAACTCAGCCATGACTAATACACTCGCTTCTTCGGTGGAATCACGGAACAATCCTTAGTCAATGTAAACATATGTACAGGACGATATCCCATAGTCACATCACCTGTCTCAGCCAGCCACGCTAAGCTATGTTTCATCCATTGCTTATCATTACGCTCAGGAAAATCGTCACGGGCATGCCCTCCCCTACTCTCTTCACGATTTAACGCCCCAGCAATAATCGTTTGTGATTGTGCTAATAAATTCTCTAGCTCTAAGGTTTCAAGTAAATCAGTATTCCACTGCATCCCTCGATCACGAACAGCAACATCAGCAAAACTAGCAAAAACCTGTTGCATCCTATGTGAACCCGCAGCAAGTGTTGACCCTGTGCGAAAAACAGCAGCATAGTGTTGCATCGTCATTTGCATTGCTTCTCGAATACTCGCCGTTGATGTTGAACCATTAGCATAACGCAGGCGGTCAAAACGTTGAATTAATACGGCTGTTAACGCCTCATTTATCTCTTTATGAGGAGTATTAGGCTCAATCTTTTTTGCTGCTTGTTGAGCGGCGGCTCGCCCAAAGACAATAATATCTAATAATGAATTAGAGCCTAAGCGATTAGCACCATGTACTGAAACACAAGCACACTCTCCAATCGCCATTAAGCCCTCAACAATAGAATCAGGATTACCACCTTTTAAGGTGACCACTTCACCTTTATAATTTGTGGGTATCCCACCCATATTGTAATGCACCGTCGGTAGTACAGGAATAGGATCTTTATTCACATCGACATTAGCAAATATGCGTGCACTTTCAGCAATACCGGGTAGACGTTTCTTAATGACCTCCTCACCTAAATGCATCAGATTAAGATAAATATGATCCTTTTTCTCCCCGACTCCACGACCTGCATTAATTTCTTCAGTCATCGCCCGTGAAACCACATCACGGGAGGCTAAATCTTTCGCATTAGGCGCGTAACGTTCCATAAAACGCTCACCCAAGGCATTGCTTAAATAACCACCTTCACCGCGCACACCTTCAGTAATTAATACCCCTGCACCGTATATTCCTGTGGGATGAAATTGGACAAACTCCATATCTTGCAAAGGCAAACCTGCACGTAACACCATACCGCTTCCATCGCCTGTACAAGTATGCGCAGAGGTTGCAGAAAAATAAGCTCGACCACAGCCACCTGTTGCTAAAACAACACGATGAGCACGAAAGCGGTGTAATGTACCATTGGCTAAATCCCAAGCGACAACCCCACGACAAACCCCGTCATCCATAATCAAATCAGTGACAAAATATTCAATAAAGAACTCTGCTTTATGCTTTAAAGATTGCTGGTATAAAGTATGCAAAATAGCATGACCTGTACGATCAGCAGCGGCACAGGTTCTTTGTGCTGTACCCTTGCCATAATGCGTAGTCATCCCACCAAAGGGGCGTTGATAAATTTTACCTTCTTGAGTCCGTGAAAATGGCACACCAAAACGCTCTAACTCCAATACTGAAGCGGCAGCTTCTCGACACATATATTCAATCGCATCTTGATCACCCAGCCAATCTGAACCTTTCACTGTGTCATACATATGCCAACGCCAAGAATCTTCCCCCATATTTCCCAGTGCTGCAGACATACCACCTTGTGCTGCAACAGTATGGCTACGGGTAGGAAATACTTTGGTAATACAAGCAGTACGAAGACCCGAAGATGCCATACCTAAAGCAGCACGTAAGCCCGCCCCTCCTGCTCCAACAATAACCACATCATATTCATGCTCGATGACCTCATAGCCAGCTATTTTCATCGGTAATATCCTTTAGATTGTCCATAATTTTATAATAGCAAATACTGCAAAACAGCAAGCAAATACCGTACCTAACTTTAAGGCAATCAATAAAATTAAACGATGTGAGGTTTGACTAATGTAATCTTCTATTACCATCTGCATCCCCAGTTGTCCGTGGTATAAGGAAACAACAACAAACAAACTCGCAGTAATGGCATTAAATATTGAATCAAACCAGTTTTTTACGGAGTTATAATCACTAGATCCAAGACTAGCAAGACTAAAACAAAGCCAAAGCACCAAGGGAATTAAAGCTAGCGCACTCACTCGTTGCCACCAGAAATGTTCAGTGCCATTATGTGCTGAGCCTAAACCTTTGACTTTTGCCAGTGTTGTTTGCATTGCGCCTAAAGCCATACGAATAACCATGTGAGTAAGTTTAAGAGAATCGCCACAGTCAATGCTATTTTTGCACTACGTGAAGCACTGGCTAAATCTAAACCCTTGCCTATATCCCAAAATAAATGACGAATACCATTACAAAGATGAAAATATAAAATAAAGGTAAATAGAAAGACGATGCATTGACTCATACTATGGCTGATTATAGGTTGTACCATTTGCCATGCACCTTCCCCATGACTAGCGATCACTAATAAGATAGTAATCAAAAAGAACCCAATAAAGAGTGCAATACCACTGAGCCGATGGAAAATAGAGAACCAAGCATTGAGTGGCAATTTATAACGTTGCAAATGAGGAGATATAGGTGATGATTTTATCATGATGATAATTATTTATTATGTTATAAGTGACTTACATGAAAACTCTATTGAATAGTCAGGATGTAGCTCCAACAATAATGAACGAAAGACTATTCTTATCAATATTGTGTTGATTGCATTTCTAATAAACGACTTTGTGTGCGCTGATATTCTGTCACCAATTCACCCGATAGATACAATAATTCAGGACGAGCATCAGCAGAGACAATCAGTTTAATTTGTTTGTCATAATAGATATCGATCATATTGATAAAGCGCCTCAATTCATCCAGTCTTTGGTCATCCATACAAGGAATATTAGAAATGATAATTGTACTAAAATAGGTTGCTATTTGCAGGTAATCTTCAGTACTTCGACCATTACCACAAATCACTGTAAACTCAAACCAAACAATATTATCCGACCATTTTTTTACCCAAATAGAACGCTGGTTAATAATAATATCAGTACGCTCTTGATGTAAATCAACTCCAGATAAATTGCGATAAATACGTTGTAATTGTTGTTCTGCACGTGCATCTGCGGGTACATAATAAAGCATAGTCTGAGCTAATAAGTTCTGCCGATAATCCAACTCTCCCGTCATCTGAATGACCTTGTTATACTGATGAATCAACTGGATTGCGGGTAAAAACTGTTCTCGTTGCAATCCTTCAGGGTATAAATCATCAGGCGCTAGGTTTGATGTCATCACCATCACTATATTTTGTCTATAGAGATGATGTAATAAGCGAGATAAGATCATTGCATCCGTAATATCAGTGACATTGACTTCATCCAAACATAAGACACTTGCCCGTTCACTAAAATAATCAGCAACCGACCGTAAGGGGTCTTCTTTATGTTGATTTTCTGCTAACTGCTCATGAACCAATTGCATAAAACGATGAAAGTGTAAGCGCATCTTCTGCTGTGGTAAGTACTGGTAAAATAAATTCATTAAAAAAGTCTTACCACGCCCAACGCCTCCCCAAACATAGAGCCCTTTATTTTTTGCCTTGACTGGAGCTAATTTTAACCTTTGAGCAATTCTGTACAGGAGTAATGGCTTACTCTCCTGTAATTGTGTGTAAAGTTGCTGTAAAGCCTTGAGTATTGGTTGCTGGTGCGGATCACTGACAATTTTCCCTAACATTATCTTGTCATGATAACTAGCAAGTAAAATGGAAGAAGAATTTTGCAAACGAAACAAGCCTTTTAATTATTTTAGAGGGTTCAGATAACTTTATTTCAATAAGTCATTCACTGCCAACTTATTCAAGACATACGCAGCAACAAAAAATCCAAAGCTAGCAGTCACAGTCACCGCCGAGCCAAAACCGCCACAATTTAAACCACTCACGCCCTTATTATTATCAGGATAACGAAGCGGTTCTTCAGAAAATACACAGGGTATAGAGAAGCGTCGCTTCGGGTTTTGTGGAAAATTAAACGCTTGTCGTAATAATTTACGTGTCTTTGCCAATAATGGATCCTGTTTTGTTCGTGCTAAGTCGACTAATTGTATTTTCGTGGGGTCAATCATTCCTCCCGCACCACCCACTGTTATTATTTTTATTTTTTGTCGTTTGCAATAAGCAATCATTGCAGACTTCACTCTAAAATTATCAATACAATCAATGACCCAATCATAATCTTGATCTAATAATTTGGCGGTATTTTCTGTTGTCACAAAATCATCAATACAATGAATCTTACAATGAGGATTAATCGCTAGAATACGCTCTTGTAAAGCAATCGCCTTGGACTGTCCAAGCGTTTCTGAAGTTGCTTGAATTTGACGGTTGATATTGGACTCTGCAATATGATCCATATCAATCAAAGTTAACTCACCAATAGCAGAACGAGCGAATGCTTCAACCGCCCATGAACCCACCCCACCTAAACCAACCACACAGAGATGAGCATTTTGAAATTGCTCAAAACCTGCGGGGCTATAGATTTTAGCTACACCCTGAAAGCGCCTTTGATTATCACATGTTGCCATAAGAGATTGTTTCTCACGAAAAGTTAGACTTTAGCCTATCAATAGCTAGCTGAAACCCATGGTAATACGCCCAATACTACACTTCTTGATACTGACTAACATAGCTAATAAAACCTTGGATAAAAACAATATTCTCAGCAGCTTCTTGAATATCTATCCGTTGTCCACCTAGGCGATTCAGTAAAACTTCACCCTCTTCAACAATCAAAACTAATTGTTTAGGGTCAAAGATCTGTAAACAAAGTGCCAAATCATCTTTATTCGCAGAAAGCAAGGTTGCTACCAGTTCATCCTGTTGAATGGGTGACTCTGGATTAATTAAATCCCCAACTAATTGACATTTTAGCAACTCAAAATGTGTATCACGTGCCATTGTTTCTTGTTGTAGCTCTTGCTGAGCCTGAGAATCATTGCCTGCAGCAGCAATCACTGTCTTCATAATACTATCGATCAGTGAACGTATTGCTTTTTTATTATCACTTTGATCATCCGCAATATTACAAGCCGTTTCATACAATTCATCAAATTCACTTTTAATCCTTAGAATTGTCTCACTTTCCTCATTGGGCTTGAGTGAGACTGCTTGATTAAACAGACTATGTAGCGTTTTTTGATAAGCCATTAAGATCTCGTGATCTTTTTCTTGCGCCTTTAACTGCGAGGCTTGATCAAGCTCGGTTTGCTTATCTTCAAATAGTGGATTGTTATGACGACGAACAAGGTGACGCTCATGCGCTCCTGGGTTATCACTAGGTTCAAGAATAAAATCACTCATGATGGGATTTGCTTAGTATAAAAAAGCCCATTATATCGCAGAATTATGTGACAGGGTTATTAATAAGTCTATATTCTTTGCTTTTCAAATCGGAAAGATAAATATGAAAAGATCAACAGTATTAGCATTGGAATGGGGTGGAGCTATTTTAAGCATTATCGGTGCTAGTTTATTGGCATTGAATATCTCGATTAGCCCTTGGGCTTATGTCGTATACACCGCCTCTAGTCTTTTGTTATTGGCGTGGGCATTACAACAAAAAGCCTATGGTATTGTGGCGCAAAATAGTATTTTTACACTCATTAATATTGTTGGAATTTATCGCTGGTTACTATAAATTTCTAGCACTATCTAACAAACTAGTCATTGAGCTATCATTCAAAGGTGATAAATTTCCTAAAATAGCCTATAGTCACAATTTTCCCTTATGATCAATTTTTGCTATGGCTACTGATATTAAATCGCCTATGGATCAATACTCTGAACTTGTTATCCTTTGGTCTCTTCGCATCCTTCTCGATCTAAAGGGTTATACCTTAATGGATATTTCTTATGGTCTCTATGGTAATGAGCGTGCCTTTAGTGCCGTAGGCTTAGAAAATTTACTCGATAAGTATGATGATGATAACGAACTTTCTAAGAAAAAATTTCGTAAAATACTGAAAAATCAACATAAAAAATACCACGAAAAAGAACATGATTTCACCGACTTAACGCTAAATAAAAATATCATAAAGTTAAGCGATCTCATTCAGTTAAATACCGTTGAACAACAATTATTAAGTTTTGCGGTATTAATGAATGCAGTCGGTGAGCTAGAAGCCATTTGTGATGTATTAGGTGATATTTCAGCCTATGGTGCGATTAATGTCTTTTCTGTTATTTTAGAAATTCCTACCGTAGAAGTACGTGAAGCACTATCAAGTGATGGCTTATTAAATAAGACGGGATTACTACGTTTTAGCCGTGATAGCCAAACTAATTTGCAATACCAAGTTAGCGTACTGGATGAAATTTCTGATGTTTTACTCAATGATAACCAACCCGACATCATGGAGTCCCTAAAACGCTTCTTTGTCCAAGGTAAAAAAGCTAAGTTAAAAATATCTGATTTCAGCTATATCAACAAAGATTACGAAATCATTAACCGCTACCTTCGTGCAGCTAATGAGAAAAATATTCAGGGTTGTAATATTCTCATTTATGGCCCACCAGGAACGGGAAAAAGTGAACTTGTCCGTACATTGGCAAAAGACTTAGACTTTACACTTTATGAAGTGACCACTACGGATAGCGATAATGATGCCATCATGTACCAAGGTCGAGTGGATGCTTACCAGCTTTGTCAGGAAGTGCTAAAACGTAAAACAGAATCATTAATTCTCTTTGATGAGATTGAAGATGTTTTTGTTCGTGATGGTTCAATGGAACGTTATGGTATTCGTACTAGTACTGACTCTAAAAAGGGTTGGTTCAATATGGTATTAGAAGAAAATCCTGTTCCTGCTATCTGGGTTTCCAATGTTGTGAGCCATATTGATGAGGCAATTTTACGCCGTTTTGATTATGTGATGGAGCTCAAAACACCGCCGAAGAAAACACGTATCAATATACTAAACTACTATACTCGCAATATTGATGTCAGTGACAAATGGATAGAAAAAATTGCTATTAATGAGGATCTTTCTCCAGGCTTAATTTCCAGTGCAGCAAAAGTGGTTGCCGAGCTTGCCTATGAAAAACAAGTTGATAATGAAAAAAGTCTTGAGCGAGTCATCAGTAATTCATTGCATGCGATGGGTTATGATAAAAATCTTGCTAAAAGTGTTGGCTCCCCTATTTCTTATCGTCCTGATGTTTTGAATGCAGACTATGATTTAGTTTCTTTACAGGAAGGTTTGAGCAAATACCAACAAGGGCGCTTTTGTTTATATGGCCCTTCTGGTACGGGTAAAAGTGAATTTGCACGCCATCTTTCAAAAATTCTTGATAAGACCTTGTTAGTCAAACGGGCTTCTGATCTATTAGATGCTTATGTGGGCATGAGTGAGAAAAACATTAAAAATATGTTTGATCAAGCACTTGAAAATGATGCTTTATTATTACTGGATGAGGCGGACAGTTTTTTACAAGACCGTAGTCGTGCCCAGCAGTCATGGGAAGTGACTCAAGTCAATGAGCTACTCACTCAGATGGAACGCTTTGAAGGTATCTTTATATGTTCAACGAATTTAATGGATAATCTTGATCAAGCTTCATTACGTCGCTTTGACTTAAAAGTAAAGTTTGATTACCTCAAGCCAGAGCAAGGCTGGGAGTTATTTATGCAGGTTGTAAAAGATTTTGATGGTAAGATTAAAAATACTAAAGCACTAGAGAAGAAAGTACGCAGTTTACGTGGTTTAACTCCTGGTGACTTCGCTACGGTTGTAAGACAGAGCCGTTTTGCACCTAAATCTTTAGATACTGAAAGCTTATTAGCTGGCTTGAAACGTGAAATTGAGTTTAAAGATAAAGGTAAGTTTAAGAATATTGGTTTTGTCGTAAATTAGTTTTGTTGATCGCTAATAATTTGACGGGAACGGAAGGTCATTAGCTGATAAGCATGAAAGATAGAAAAAGCTACCGTTCTTGTTTTTATAACAACAAGAACGGTAATAACGATTACCTACATTACAAAGCCTGTTAGTAATACTGCGACCATTAAACTTAAAAATAATGCAAATTCTATCCAATTAATCATAATATTCGCCTCATTTGTTATTAATATTTGGGCTTAAATAAAAGGTCTAGTAACTTATCACTTGATCAGTCACTTAGGATCTAAGTTATTAGGACTTATCGTCGTTGTAATGCTTCACGATAATAGCGTATTGTTCCTTCGTCAAAGTATTATGTAGCATACGTGCGCACAAGCTAGTCGCTTCGATTAAACGAATGTTTGCTTCTGATAGCTTCTGCTTTAACGCATCTCTTTTAATACGAGTATCACGATTAACAATGGCTTCACTAAGCTTTTCACGAAGCTCTAGTATTTCTTCTTCTAACTCAGTACGACGCTTAGGTGCTTGCTCCATCCAGTTGTCGATAATAATATTTTGCTTATCTTTCAACTTCAAATTTTCACGAACAGCTTTAAAGTGCTTCATCAAACCAACAATCGGCTTTGCTAAGTCAGACTGTTCAGCATCTTTCCCTATCGTCGGTGCTGATAAAGAAATCAATAAGCTTGATATAATTAATGCATAACTTAATTTCATAACCATCTCCAAATATAAATAATTGTTTATTCCAAAATCCATTTTGTACACAAATCCATTTTGTACTCAGGAAATATAGTCTGAATACTAGCGCATTAGGACTTAAGAATATAACTAAATTCTAATATTCTTTGATACATATCAATGGGATGATCTAAAGCTAAGATTTTCTACCAGTATTACAGTCTCTTAATATGATTGAAGTAGGTGTAAATAAGTCTACAGTATGTAGAATATGAAAAATATTGCTTGGCCCAAGTGCAAAAAAACCAATCCAGATTAAGGTTTTAATCAATACGTTTCTAGCAAGAAACAAGTAAACAAAACAACAAATCAAGACGTTCTACACGATGTTACCGTTCGGTGCTTGACGTTAGATGAATTCAAGAGCAACGGTATTTTCAAGCGTGATCTTCGCTCCAAAACAGCGAGTGACAGTGTTACACCTCATTCTGTTAGTCATTTTTAACGAGCATAAAAAAACCAGCTAAGAAGCTGGTTTAATTAAAAAATAATGGCGCGCTGGGGAGGATTCGAACCCCCGACCCTCTGGTTCGTAGCCAGATACTCTATCCAACTGAGCTACCAGCGCTGAGGTGGCGTATTCTCCTTGTTTTAGAGATTAAGTCAAGCATGATTTTAAATTTAGCTGAAACTGTTATAATTATAGTTCTTTTTACCCTATAGTGCTCTTATGAAAAAACAGGCTATCCGCTTAGTATTATTAATTTTTATAGTAACACTAGCACCTATTTCATCTGCCACTGAATCGTTCATTAAAATTGGAGTGCTTAACCATCTAGGCAAAGCACGCTCTGAAATTACGCACAATTGGGAACCCACCGTTGATTACTTAGCGATGACACTTCCCGAATATGATTTTGAGATTGTGCCATTGCACTCTACTGAGATCATTACTGCCATTACCGAAAAGCGGGTTGATTTTGTATTAACCAATCCAAGTACCTTTGTTTTTCTCTCTGCACAATATGGTATCAAGCCGCTAGTCACTCACAATACGATGATTGATGGTGAGTCTTATAGCGAATACGGTAGTGTGATCATTACTCAGCATGATAATAATGAGATTCATCATATTGCTGATTTACGTGATAAAACCATCGTAGCCGTTGAGCAATCCTCTTTTAGTGGATTTCAAATGGTATGGCGTGAACTAAAGGCGAAAAATATCAATCCTTTTACCGACTTATTCCAACTAAGCTTTATCCATAATCATACCCAAGTCGTTAATGCCGTTACAGCCGAACACTATGATGCAGGGATTCTGAGAACAGGCACATTAGAGCAATTAATTCACAGCAAAGCACTTGACCCTCGTAAAATTAAAATTATCAATCCACTCAAGACAGCCAACTTTCCTTTCATGCACAGCACCCCGCTTTACCCTAAATGGACACTGAGTATGCTGAATGATACTGATTTCAGGCTAGCAGAAAAGCTCACTATCACCCTAGTACGAATGCCCATTTTTGCCAATAGCAACACATCATGGACACTACCCAAAAACCATCACACAGTAGAAGCCTTATTAAATGAGTTACAACTCCCTCCTTATGAGCGAGTTGATAAGCAAACGGTCTGGTCATTAGTGAAGTATTATTGGCACTGGTCACTCATTGCAGTATTATTATTAATGGTATTAAGCCTCAGCATACTCATGACAACAAGGCGTAATAAGCACCTACGACTCTCTAAAGAAAAACTAGCTTCACGTTATCAGCTTGTGGTCAACTCTGTTGCTGATGGACTTTATGGTATTGATAACCAAGGTCGTTGTACCTTTATCAATAAGGCGATGCAGGATATGACGGGCTGGCAGGAACAAGATGTATTAAATAAAAAGCTACACCATATTATGCACCACACTCGTAAGGACGGCTTACCCACCCCTATCAGCAGTTGCCCGATGTACCGATCCTTTCAAGATCAGCAAGCACATTTTATTGAAGATGATATTTTTTGGTGTAAACAAGGTCATAGCATTAGCGTGGAATACAGTAGTACACCACTAAAGAATAAAGAGGGTTTAATCATTGGTGGCGTGGTGATTTTCCGTGATATTAGTGCAAGAAAAGCCTATCAAACCAAGCTACATCAACATGAACAACAACTACGCCATGTGGCACGACTAAATACGCTAGGTGAGATTACTTCTGGTATTGCTCATGAAATCAATCAGCCTTTAACCGCAATCGCCATGAATGCCCGAGCTTGTGTGCGAATGTTGGAAAATGATCAACCTAACCTTGAAGACTGTGCTGATATCATGGAAAAAGTCACTTCTCAGGCAGAGCGAGCAGGTGAGGTTATTCGTCATATTCGACATTTTATAAAAAAAGATCAGCTCGAACTCAACAAAGTCTTTGTGGGCACAATGATTAAAACGGTCAATGATTTGATTCAATATGATCTGAATAAACATAAGATTACTTTTATCTTGGTCATTCCCAAGACTCCCTTATGGATACATGCCAATGAAATTCAAATCCAACAAGTACTGATTAATCTCATCAAAAATGCCATTGATTCTGTGAGCAAGCTACCCGAACATGAGCGAAGCATTACCGTTTCTTGCCAATCCAAAGCTTCACAAGTGCAATTTAAGGTATGTGACACAGGAGCTGGTGTAGATAAAGCGATACTAGAGCAACTCTTTGAACCCTTTAATACCAATAAATATCAAGGCATGGGTTTAGGTTTATCGATTAGCCAGAATATTATTGTGGCACATGGTGGTAAGATACAACTCAGCAGCCAACCGCAACATATCTGTTTTCATTTTATGTTACAACGCTCAAAAGCTCTTACTTAGGATTCGATAATGCCTTCAAACAGTACCGTTTTTATTATTGATGATGATCATGAGGTACGTGAAGCCATCGAATTACTCTTACAATCTATTGGTTTAGTGTCTAAAAGCTATGAGTCGGCACAGGCTTACCTTGATGACTTTGACCCTCAAGCCTCTGGATGCCTTGTGCTGGATGTTCGCATGAGAGGTATGAGTGGTTTAGACTTACAGAATCATTTAAACACCCTACCCCAGTCCCCACCCGTAATTATTATTACAGGGCATGGTGATATCCCTATGGCGGTTCAAGCAGTACAAAAAGGTGCGGCTAACTTTATTGAAAAGCCTTTTAAGGAACAGGTTTTATTGGATAGCATTCACCGAGCGATAGAACATGATGCAGAGCAACGGGGCAAAGCACTCATTAAAGAAGAAATTCAATCACGGCTAGACCTGCTGACACCTCGTGAGCGCCAAGTGATTAATGAGGTGGTCACCGGTAAGCGCAATAAAAGTATTGCTAACGATCTTAATATTACCTTATCCACGGTTGAGGCACATCGTGCAAAAGGCATGGAGAAGCTACAAGCTAAATCTCTTTCTCATCTGATGCGAATGATGATTAGTTTGACACCCAAATAAATCCAGCACAATAGCCGATAACACAATCCAATAGAAAATGACTTACTACTATAGGGGTAAACCCTAATAAGATTTCATATTTCCAATAATATTTTTTTTCTATCCCTTAGCCCATAATAGGTAGTGTAACTTTTCATAAGATATATCATCATTTTTTGAGCCTCTATGGTGGTATATCTTGTGATAAGTTTTTTTATAAAAAAATGATATATGTTATGACTTTGACAGTTAATCCCTATTAAATGTCGACTAGTTTAGAATTTTATCAAATGGAGTAAATACTATGAAACGTAGAGCCTTTATTAAAGGTACTGTTGTTGCGGGTCTTGCATCAGGAGCTGTATCACTGACACCTAGTGCTTTCGCAGAATGGGCAAAGGAAAACTTTGAAGCAAAAGACCTAGACTCAGCGCTTGAAGGAATCAAAGCAAAAAATGCTGAGCAATCAGATAAAGTTAAAATTAAAGCCCCTGAAATTGCTGAAAATGGAATGGTTGTACCTATTACTGTTACCAGTGAAATTGAAGGAACAACGAAAATTAGTGTTGTCATTTCTGAAAACCCAACACCATTAGTGGCTGTTTATACTTTTGGCGAAGGCGCTGTGCCTGCAGTTAAAAACCGTGTAAAAATGGGTAAATCTAGCGATGTTATTGCCATCGTTAATGCGGGTGACAAAATTTATACAAATAAAGTCACAGTTAAAGTAACTAAAGGCGGATGTGGCGGATAACCAAGGAGATTTATTATGGGAACAATTAAATTAAAAACTAAGTTTAAAAAAGGTGTTGTTAACATTAAAGCACTCATCAATCATCCAATGGAAACAGGTCTTCGTAAAGATAAGAAAACAGGCGAAAAAGTCCCTGCTCATTTTATTCAAGAAGTGACTGTTGAAGCCAATGGTAAAATGGTATTAGAAGCAGCATGGAACTCTTCAGTCTCTAAAAAGCCTTACCTTTCTTTTGCATATAAAGGAAAGTCTGGCGATAAAGTCAAGTTAAGCTGGAAAGACAACAAAGGCGAGACGGATGAAACAGAGTCTACGGTAAAATAACGCTTATTATTTTATGTTAAACGCTTTTACAGCACCAAGGATTTTTGTTCTTGGTGCTGTATTGTTTTTGCAGAAGCCAAAGCCTCTTAACCTTCTGCATAACGACTGATTGACTCCTTAATTAAGTCATTACAAACCCCTCGCCCGACTCAATACCGCATCCAACCTTTCTTCATCGTCTCACTCTCTCTTTTCTTTCTTTTATCCAAACCAGAACTCTCATATGTTTATTCAATTGTGGATAGCTGACCCATGCAATTGAGCCTAAGACAAAGAAGAACATTGGCTGTAATTTACCAAAATAATCAACCGTAAAGCCAATCAGTATTAATGACATAAAAGAGAGAACCCACGCATTTGCCATCCAGCGATAGTATTCATGTTGCTTATGTAGATTATTCAGTACATGAAACACGATATAGAGACAGCAAAATAAGAGTAAGAATCCCGCAGGAATCCCGTGTTGCATCGTAATTAACAGCCAAAAGCTATCGATACTATAATTTAGCCAACTAGGACGTGACCACTCACTAATACCAATCCCCAATAGTGGGTTATCCAACACATCATCCATTGCATATTGCCACTGGAACATGCGGTAATAACCTGTGGCGGGGTTGAAAGTGAGGTGTGATACTAATAAAGCAAAGAAGCCTCGATTTGATATTAAATTAACCAGAAATGCCCCAGACATAACAAAGAATAAACCTGATAGCCAAAAGCGTTTAGAGCCTTCCCAGTATCTTGATAATGTTGCCACCATACCTTGAAATACAGCAGACAACATCGGCGCTGATGACATGGTAAGAAGCATTGATGATAATAAAGCTAAAGTAGCGATAAGGTAACGTGTCTTAAAGGAGAAAAACAAGAGCAGAATCACAAAGGGGAAAAAGATCGCAGTGAGCGCACCATAAAGTATGGGGTGAACAAATAAGTTCGTTGCACGCAGGATATCAAAACGGATGTAATAATGAGTATATAAGGTAGGGTCAAGTGATTGATGCCCTGTTAGCTTGGTTGCATATTCATGGAGAATACGGTGATGAGCAAAGCTCTCATAAAAGCTAAAACCAACGGCCAAGGTCAGCAAGCCAATAAAGGCCATATTAATTTTAAAATAACGTTTTGGCGTAGTAATAAAATTACGTGCAAGATAGAATGCACCCAGTACCTCAATAGAAAAAATACCCGCTTTTTCAATGCCTTCTTTTAATCCATGATTAGCCATAAAGCTAATGGTCGCTAGTACAACAAAGCCAAGCAGAAGAATATCAACCAGATCAGCCCTCTCAACTAAGCTCTTAATATTAAAGAGACTCACAATAAGCACTAAGGCGAGCACGATACGGTACGCCTCTAACCGCAATCCACCTGCAAGATAATAAAATTCGACAGGAATAAATATTGAAATAACAAATAAAATGGCTAAAAATTTAAACATTTAGGTTTCCACTAATAATCAGCAAGTAGTTTTTTATGATAGAAGAGTAGTACACTTGCCATCGCGAGAAAAGTATTTGCTAACAAAGTAGCAACTGCCGCGCCTTCAATACCATAGGCATTGATGAGTATAGTATTCGCTACTAGGTTTATTATTAAAGCAATGACCATAATAATATTAAGATATTTTACTTGCTCTTTAATAATAAACATAAAGGAGAATGTCAAGCTAGTGGCTCTAAGCCATTGCGCTGATAGTAGTATAATAAGACTTAGAGTAGCTTGCTGGAAAATAGTGCCGAACAGGCTAAGCATAGGTTTAGCTAACAAGCCCATAAACACGGTAACAGCCAGTAGTCCAAAGACAACTAAAGCGGTTGCTTTCCAAAAAAATGACTTAAATTCCTTAGGTGTATTTTTACTCTTAAACAACAGCTTAGGTATAATCGTTGCATCTAATGCACCGAGAAAGAATAAACTAATAAAGGAGATACTTGCTGCTGTTGAATATAAACCCACTTTGTCAGCATCTAAAAATAACCCCACCATGATGGTATCAGACCATAACATAAGAAAAGCAGTAATAGAGACGGGCGCTAAAGGTAGTGAGCGCTTAGCAATGTTTTTTAAGCGAAGTGATACATTGTAAGTCAGTTTTTTCTGTTTTAATAAGGGGATGATAATAAGAAGAGAAGCAACTCCAGCAACAATAGTAGAGAGCGTATAGAGATTGATATACAACTCATCAGAGGGAAACCACTCCCAAAATGCCACAACCAGTATGAGAAAGCTAAGTGCAGGTAGTGCATTTTGTATCAATGCAAAGCCAGAAGCTCTATGCAGGGCTTTCAAATAGTAAGCATTTAAAGTCACGAGATTAAAGAATAAGATACCTAAACTAGCCAGATTAAAATTAATCATTGAGACATCATCAAATAAGGCATCTTTGATCCATGGGCTAAAAATAATCCAGAACAACATAAAGAAGGTAGAACTAATAAAAATTAGCTTATAAATTTGCTTCTGTAGCTGAGCACCATGTGCCATACGGTTATCTTCATAGCTAGCAATCTCTTTAACAATAAGCTGGTCAACTCCCAAACGGCTAAAAAGTGCAATACCTGTAATTAAGGTCAGCATCATTTTAAGATCACCATAATGACTAAGACCAACATCTTGTACTGCTTTCACAGCGGTCTTATCAATGAGCAATCGAGCAATAAGAATTTGTAACCCGAAGTTAAGCCCTACCCCAGTAAAACGAGCAATAACACTCAATAGACTGCTTTGTAAAAAGCGCTTAGTTTCACTCATAATTATTTTTAATAGAATGATGATATGGAAAATAATACATAGTTTTAAGATGATAGGCTTAGATTAATTTTTGGGAAGTATAGAGTTACACTGAGTTTATGGCAATATTAATTGGCAATTGGTAGGAGAATCGGGGGAATCAAAGTAGTTTTCTGATAGACTGCAATAAAATAATAAAATAGAATGTACATTGCTTCTACACTCTTTCAGTACAGACGAAGCTGTCATCGCTATCCTAGCCTACTTGTTTCGAGAATAATAAAAGAATGAATATATCACTTTCAAATAATACCTCCCCTCTAGTAACCGATTTAGATTGTGTGGTTGTCCCTGTTTATGCTGGTAATTTATCAGGTTCAGCAAAGCAGATTGATGAAGCATCCAAGGGTGCTATTAGTCAACTATTGGCTTTAGGTCATTTTTATGGTAGAAAAAGTAGTACAGAAATACTTTATCACTTGCAAGGTGTATCAACATCACGTTTATTATTGGTGGGTTGTGGTAATCCGTACATATTTGACAGCAAGGTAGCAGGTGAGCTAGCAAAAACGGTGGCAGTAGAGTTAAAAAAGTTGAAAGTAGCCAGTGCTGAAATTTGGCTATTAGAATCCTTGAACGATGAACAAGCGGCTCAACAATTTATAAGTAGTCTGCTCGACAGTCAATATGAATTATTAGATTACAAAAATAAAGAGTCAACACAAAGCTTAGAAACCATTGCTTTAGCAGGAACCAACTCAGAGCAAGGTATGCGTTATGGTGAAGGTATTGCCTCTGGTGTCACACTTGCTAAGAACCTTGCCAATCATCCTGGAAATATCTGTACACCAACCTATCTTGCTAAAACAGCAAAAACCTTGGCAAAACAACATGACAAATTAAGCGTTGAAGTCTTGGAAGAAGTCGATATGGAAGCCTTGGGTATGGGGTCATTATTATCGGTTAGCCAAGGTAGTGTAGAGCCTGCCAAACTAATTATTATGAACTACCAAGGTGTTGATGACGGAAGCCAGCCCATTGTCTTAGTCGGCAAGGGCATCACTTTTGACTCTGGTGGTATCTCATTAAAGCCTGGTGGCAAAATGGATGAGATGAAGTTCGATATGGGTGGAGCAGCGAGTGTTTTTGGTACGATGCAAGCGATTGTTGACATGCAATTACCGATTAACGTGGTAGGTGTCGTAGCAAGTGCAGAAAATATGCCGAGTAGTCGAGCCACTAAACCTGGCGATATTGTGACATCAATGTCAGGCAAGACCATTGAAGTGCTCAACACGGATGCAGAAGGACGGCTAGTGCTTTGTGATGCATTGACTTATATAGAACGCTTTAATCCTAAATTAGTCATTGATATTGCAACACTAACAGGTGCCTGTATTGTTGCTCTTGGTCATCATATCTGTGCCATCATTAGTAATAATGATAATTTAGCTGATTCGATTATGTCTGCAGGTGAGCAATGTCAAGATAAAGCATGGCGTTTACCCATGAATAGTGATTTTACTAAGCAACTAAGAAGTGAATTTGCTGATTTAGGTAATATTGGTGGACCAGAGGGTGGCACCATTACAGCAGGTTGTTTCTTAGCAGAGTTTACTCAAAAGTATACTTGGGCTCATTTGGATGTTGCAGGTACAGCATGGTCTGGAAAGGCAGCAACGGGTCGCCCTGTTCCCTTATTAACTCAATTCATTATTAATCAACTCTAAGCGCTTCTAGTGACCGAAATAAAGTTCTATGTGACTCGATCAGAAGAGCAATCTTCTCGTTTGATGCTTGCCTGCCAACTCACACAAAAGGCATTGCAACATCAAATGCACGTCTATATTCACGTAGAATCTGCCGTCATGGCAGAGCAGTTAGATAGTTTACTATGGGAGTTTAACGATGAGAGTTTTATTGCCCATGAACTTGCACCAACTGACACTAAGGTCGAGGTCTTAATAGGCTATGATTTTGAGCCAATGACAGAGTGTGATTATTTAATTAACCTTACTGGAGAACGACCTGCATTCTTCGCTCGGTACGCTAAACTAGCAGAAATTATTTCCCAAGAACCCACTGTTTTGAACAAAGGGCGTGATCGTTATCGTTTTTATAAGGACAGAGGTTATAAATTAGACTACTATAAGCTGTAAGAATTTAATTTTAATAGATTCTTACAACTCTTTACAGAGATAAAGATGAATACAAATAATAACCACAATTATAACTCAATTAATCGTAAAGTCTTTTGACCTAATTATTAGTTTTAACTTAGAAGCCTAGTAAAAATAGTCTTTCTAAGACTAAAGATAGGATGTCAGCCTACTAATAAATTGTCAATTTTATGATGTTGTACTTCAATAAGAGAAATATCTTGTTGATACTAACCCTATGTGATTTATGACAAAATTAAACTCAGACCAACATATCCCTGTTCTGACCGATGTCGTTGTACTCGGCAATCCCGAGCTTAAGAAAAAAGCTGCCGACAAAATGATACCATCACAACATGCCTCCCTAAACTTCCAAAAACGTATTGATGAAGTAGAAAGTGCTATTGGACAAGATGAAATGCGCTCTCCTTCACGCGCTCATGCAATTCGTGCTGAAGCGTTATTGTAGGTTTAGGATATGACTTGACTTGAAAAAGTCACAATATAATATCATTACCCCTTTGTTACGAGACTTTGGTCTCGTAACAACCTCATCAGATAAGCCTCTTGCTTGAAGTTCTGAGACGAATAACTCCTGCAAAAAATTTACTCCGTCGCCTTCTCCAATGCATTCATCAAACGAGGAATCTGCGAAATAGCTGGCGCTCCATCCATTAATAAAGCAATGGGCATGACTTCAAAAACCTGCTCAGGTTTTGCACCAAATTTAATGGCAGCCTTAGTGTGTAGCTTAATGTGTTCAGGTGACTGATGAACTAAAGCAATCCCCAGTGCAATAAGCTCACGAATATAATGCCCTACTGAAGCATGAGCAAGAGAGAACTGTCGCCATGAACTCTTCCAGCTCTTCCACAGCTTGTCATTCTTAGCAGGGCTGGATAATAAAAATAAGTGAATCCTGCGTACCTGCTCTATTTCTGTTTCCGTTACCTCAAGAGCAAGAGCAGCTTGAGTATGAATTTTTATACAACGGTTACAATCCTTACTCAATGCAATCCCTAGGGTGATCAGCTCTTTTTCTTTACGACTGAGTGCCCCTTTTTTTGTACTTTCTTGCGAGAGTTCTCCAATAATTTCTAAAAAGTCACCAATACCATACGCTTGGGCTTTCTTTAATGAATCTGTTAATTCTGACATTTTATTTTCCGTATTATTATTCAACAAACCCTGCAATGAACTAAGGAAAATAACTTCCCGCCCTAACAAAGGTTTAGATCAAGCTTAAGCCAGTCTATCAAGCTGTTTAAAGTATCACTATCAATAGAGTTTCAAGTCATTAGCTCTAAGTATTGTCACAGAACAGTGACTCTATTCTGTGTACAAGCAACAATATAGACAATGACTTGAAGACTCATTAATATGGATATTTTGAGCGGATTGATCGACTAGATTGCCTCTAATTTCCAAATATCTTCATTATATTCCTTCATAGTTCTATCCGTAGAGAAAAAACCACTGCTAGCAGTATTCATGATACTCATCCTTTGCCATTTTTCTTGGTTCCGCCATGCTGTAGCCACTTGATTTTGTGCCTCAATATAATGACTAAAATCAGCCAAAGTCATCCAAGGATCATGCGGGCTGAGTAAGCGATTAATAATATCATCAAAAATATTAGGCTCTAGTGCATTAAAATGCTCTGACTTTAATAGCTCCATGACAGCATAAAGGTCTTTGTCTTTTTGCACATAGTCGGCTGGATTGTAGTGTGGCAATAGTGCTTCTACCTCATCGGCTTTTAAACCAAATAAGAAAAAATTCTCTTTACCGACCTGTTCCAATATTTCAATATTTGCACCATCATAAGTACCAATTGTCAAAGCCCCATTCATCATGAACTTCATATTACCCGTGCCAGAAGCCTCTTTACCCGCCGTTGATATTTGTTCTGACAAATCAGCCGCAGGAGCAATAATCTCCATACTAGAAACATCATAGTTAGGATAAAATGCTATTTTCAACTGATCACCAACATCAGGGTCATTATTCACAACATTAGCGATATTATTAATTAATTTAATAATACTTTTTGCCATGACATAGCCTGGTGCTGCCTTGCCACCAATAAGAATGCAACGATTAACCAAATTCTCTGTATGACCTTGTTTGATTTGGTTATACAAATGAATCATATGTAAAGCATTGAGTAATTGGCGCTTATACTCATGAATACGTTTTACTTGAATATCAAATAAAGCATCCGTTTTAAACTCAACCCCACAGACCTTGTTAATCATGTCTGAAAGACGTTGTTTATTCGCTTGTTTTACATTTTTAAATGCCGTTTGGAACGCATCATGATCTTCACCTGCATAAGGCTTTAACGCAGATATTTTACTTAAATCTGCCAACCACTCAGAGCCAATGGTTTGTTTAATTAAATCAGTGAGCAAAGGGTTAGCATGAGCAATCCAGCGACGGGGTGTTACACCATTGGTTTTATTATTGAATTTCTCAGGCCATAGCTCGTAGAAATCTTTAAACAACCCTTTGCAAAGCAATTCTGAATGCAAAGCAGCAACACCATTAACAGAAAAACTCCCAACAATCGCAAGGTGAGCCATACGTACCTGTGGATAATCTCCCTCTTCAATAATAGAAAGCTGTTGTTGCTTATCAGGATTTGCTGGCCATTTTGCGCGTACAACATCCATAAAATGTGCATTAATTTCATAAATAATATCCAACAAACGCGGCAATAATTGCTGGAATAAACTGACCGACCACTTCTCTAACGCCTCTGGCAATAAAGTATGATTGGTATAAGCCATCGTTTTTGAAGTAATCTCCCATGCCTCATCCCAACCTAAACCTTTTTCATCCATTAACAGGCGCATAAGCTCTGCTACTGAAATAGTGGGGTGCGTATCATTCATTTGGAAAACATTTTTTTCAGCAAAGTGCGAGTAATTTTTACCTTCTCTTAGCTCCCAGCGGCGTAATATATCTTGCAAACTAGCCGATGCTAAAAAGTACTGTTGACGCAGGCGTAATTCTTTACCATTTTCACTGCTATCATTAGGATATAAAACCATTGTGATATTTTCAGCCGCATTTTTTGCCGCCATTGATTCAGTATAATCACCCTCATTAAACTCATATAAATCAAACTCATCAGTCGCTGCTGCCTTCCAAAGCCGTAAAGTATTAACGGTATCATTCTTATAGCCAGAGATTGGTACATCATAAGGTACAGCGAGTACATCATGCGTATCAACCCAATGGGCTTTTAACTGCCTATTTTGATCTTGATAAAATTCAGTACGACCACCAAAACAAATGCGCTGTGTATATTCAGGACGACGTAACTCCCAAGGGTTGCCATGTTTTAGCCACTGATCTGGCTCTTCTTCTTGATAGCCATTATTGATGAGCTGACGAAACATGCCATATTCATAATGCAAACCATAACCCATCACAGGAAGTTGTAAACTCGCACAGCTATCCATAAAGCAAGCGGCAAGCCGTCCAAGACCACCGTTACCCAAACCTGCATCAGCTTCTACTGCCTTAATTTCCTCCATATCTAAGCAAAAATTTTCTAAGGTTTCACGCATATTATCAGTGAGATCAAGGTTTAATAGGTGATTACCTAAGGCACGTCCCATTAAAAACTCTAGCGAGAGATAATAGGCTTGCTTAACCCCTTTTTGTTCTTGTTTCGAGCGTGTGTCATGCCAGTTTACAATGACACGATCACGTAAGGTTTTTGAAATCGCTTCAAATAAATAACAAGGCGAACAGCCTCTTTGGCGACCCAGATGATAAATAAGATAACGCTTGAAACTTTTAGCAAGTGCATCAGGAGTACTGGATAGTTTTTGAATTTCAGTTGGGATACAGCTTTCCATTGTCTGTGATTTTTCCATGTTTTTTATTCTATTAAGGACGAGCAATTGAATAACATCTAAAGAGTAAGTACCCATTAAATGAAATTAGAAGGTGTATAGTTATTCTACACTGCACGGGATTGAGTTGGGCTAAAAAGCTTCCATAAAATGACCGTTATTTTGTTTTTATTCCTCAGTCCGCCCTACATATAATTTTATATATTCTAAAGCACTTTTTTCCCAGCCAAAATCTTGTTGCATCGCAGTACGCTGGAGCTGATTCCACTGTTTTTTCTGGGTAAAGACAAACAAAGCTCGGGTAATAGCCTTAAGTAATTCATCGCTTGTTGCTGTGTCAAAAACAAAACCTGTCGCTGTCTCAATTAAGGCGGTTTTAGAACCTGCTTTAAGCTTGGCATCAACTACTGTATCCGCCAGCCCCCCTGTGCGGTGAACAATTGGCAATGTACCATAACGTAAACTATACAGCTGATTCAGACCACAAGGCTCAAAGCGTGATGGCATCAGAAATAGATCACTGCCCGCTTCCAATAAATGTGCTTTTTCTTCTGAATAGCCAATAGTGACCATCACTCGCTCAGGATATTGCTCATTGAGCTGTAATAATTGTGCCTCAAAGTGTGGATGCCCTTTGCCAATAAAAACAAAATTAGCCTGAGTCCATTTTAATAATTGTGGAATGATCTCAATAATCATATCCACGCCTTTTTGTTCAACAAGGCGACTCACCATACCTAGCAATGGAGCGACTAAATTATCTTTAGTCACTTCAACACCATTCGCTTCTAATAGGGCGCGTTTATTTTGTTGCTTGCCAGGATTACGACGTTTATCTGAGTAATGATAAGGGATCAGTGGGTCACTTTGCGGATCCCATACATCGGTATCAATACCGTTGAGAATACCACTTAGCTTATAGCTTCGATGTGACAACACCCCTTCCAAACCATAACCAAATGCAGGAGTACAAATTTCCTCAGCATAACTCGGGCTGACCGTTGTAATAACATCAGAATAGACAATACCTGCTTTCAGCATTGATAAGTTACCATAAAACTCTGCCCCTTCTGCTGACCACCATTCTGCTGGGAGTTGCAGGCGACTATATTCTTCATGAGAAAAATAACCACCATAAGCAAGATTATGAATAGTAAAAACACGCTTAGGACGATCCACTTTATTATCCAAGAAAGCCGACACTAAACCTGTTTGCCAATCACTACTATGAACCACATCAGCTTTCCAGCCCAGCTTCAGTTCATCCATTGCCAACTGTGCAACTGCTTGTGAAAATAAAACAAAGCGTTCAGCATTATCAGGCCAATCATAACCGTCAGCATGAGTATAAGGATTGCCTGCCCGATCAAATAAACATTGGCAATCAACCAATAAAATAGGCAGTGCAAATTTGTCATGACTCACTTCTAGGATGCGTACTGAACGCGTTTTACCTGCAATATTTAAAGCTAACCAACCCAGAATCTTGAAGCTGTCAAACTGCTGTAACACATCACGATAAGCAGGTAATATAATCCGTATATCAATACCTTGCTGATGTAATGCTTGTGGCAAACTATACGCCACATCACCTAAACCACCCGTTTTAATTAATGGCCAAACTTCGCTACTAGCGAATAAAACTTTCATTTATACCCCTTTCAAAAACAATGCACCTAATGGTGGCAATGTAATACTGATAGAATACTCAAAACCAGACCAAGGAATCTCTTCTATAGCAATCTTACCTTGATTGCCCTGATTACTACCTGCGTAATAACTTGAGTCGGTATTGAGTACTTCTTGATAATCTGTTCCATTCGGTACACCAATGCGATAACCTTCCCGAGTCAATGGTGTAAAGTTCAAGATGCAAACAATATGCTGACTTCTCTCTTTGTTCCAACGAAGAAAGCTCAATATAGACTGACTTGAGTCATGGCAATCAATCCACTGAAAACCATCAGAAGAAAAATCTAGCTCATGCAGTGCTGGCTCATTTTTATACTGATGATTAAGGTCACTGACAAGCTGCTTTATGCCCTGATGGGTATCAAAACCTAATAAATCCCAGTCTAATGATTCGGCTTCATTCCATTCTTTCCATTGCGCTATTTCACCGCCCATAAAAAGTAATTTCTTTCCAGAGTGAGCATATTGCCATGCATAAAATAAGCGTAGATTAGCGAATTTTTGCCAGTTATCTCCGGGCATTTTATTGATTAAACTGCATTTTCCATGGACAACTTCATCATGTGATAGTGGTAATACAAAGTTTTCACTATAAGAATAAATTTGGCTAAAGGTCAGTTGATTATGATGATATTGACGATGAATGGGATCAATTTTAATATAAGATAAATTATCATTCATCCAGCCCATATTCCACTTCATTGAGAAACCCAGCCCGCCCAGCTCTACGGGACGAGAAACCATCGGCCATGCCGTAGACTCTTCTGCCATAGTGACCACACCCTCATGTAAACCATGTACGGTCGTATTCATCTCTTGTAGAAATTTAATCGCCTCTAGGTTTTCTCTACCACCATAGGCATTGGGCAACCATTCTCCATCCTCACGTGAGTAATCCAAATACAACATGGAAGCAACGGCATCAACACGTAAACCATCAATATGAAACTCATCCAGCCAATACACCGCATTGGTAATAAGGAAATTACGCACTTCATTACGCCCATAATTAAAAATCAGCGTCCCCCAATCTTGATGCTCTCCCTGCCGAGGATCAGCGTGCTCATAGAGTGCATCACCATTAAATTTAGCTAATGCAAAGGCATCTTTAGGAAAGTGAGCAGGCACCCAGTCAATAAAAACACCAAGGTCATTCTGATGACATTGATCGATGAAATAACGAAAATCATCGGGTGATCCAAAGCGAGCACTCGGTGCAAAAAAACCCGTGACTTGATAGCCCCACGATTGATCCAAGGGATGTTCGGCAATCGGCATCAGCTCAATATGGGTATAGCCCAGTTCTAATATATAAGGGATCAACCGAGTGGCAAGTTCTCGCCAATTTAAAAAACCACCAGAGTCGCTTTGCTGCCATGAACCCGCATGAAGCTCATAGATACTCATCGGCTGGTGTTGCCAATCAAATTTGGCACGGTTTTCTAGCCAATGAGAATCCTGCCAATGATATTGACTCAACGTAATATGTGATGTGGTATCAGGACGTAGTGCCATTGATTGGGCATAGGGATCGGTTTTTATAAGTCTCTCATCATTCTGAGTTAATATTTCATATTTATAACAATCATTCACTTGCAGACTGGGGATAAATAACTCCCAAACGCCCGATGCTCCACAATTACGCATAGGATGACAGCGACCATCCCATTGATTAAAATCACCCACAACACTCACACGTTGTACATTAGGAGCCCATAGAGTAAAGAGACAACCTTCAATATCATCAATCGTTTTAAGGTGAGCGCCCATAAAACGGTAAGCATGGTGATGCTTACCTTCTGCAAAGAGATGTAAATCTAGTTCACCCACCTGCATAGCAAAGCTATAGGGTGAAATCATTTCATGCAATACATCACTCCCTTTTTCCTGCCAAAGGAGAGTAAGGTGTTGAGCTGTTTTGGTTTCATCCTGCAATGAAATCTCAAAAATATCACTATTGGGAATACGTAACATCTCCCCTATCCCCATCAGCTCAACGGTTTCAGCATAAGGTAAAAAGACTCGTGCAATCGACTGTTCATTATCATCAAGATGCACACCTAGCACCTGAAAGGGATCATGATGCCTGCCCTGCTGGATTCTCTGTTGTTCTTTATTCATCATTAATAATTCCTAATCAACCGCCCCGCTGCTAGCATTTTCTTTCTTATATCGAATGCTAAATTATCGGGTATCTGTTGCCATTCAAATTGCCATTGCCAATTATCATCAACGGTTCCTGGTCTATTCATTCGTGTACTAGAATCTAGCTGGAGAAAATCTTGTAGTGGTGCTATCGCGAGCTGAGCCTGTGTTGCCAGCGCGGTTTCTATCAAGGTATCAGTCACTTGCTTGGGATTATTGACTTCTAATCGTTGCATAACATGATGTTGAGTCGCTTCATCTAGGCTTTGAAACCAGCCTTCAGTGGTATCATTATCATGAGTACCAGTATAAACAATACGGTCATGACTGATATTTTTTGGCTTATGTGGATTGTCATCAAAGGCATCAAAAGAGAATTGTAAAACCGACATACCGGGCAACTGAAAACGCTCTCTCAGTGCATTCACTTCTGGTGTTATAATACCCAGATCTTCGGCAACAATAGGGACATTGCCCATTTTATTTTGTAGCGTTTCTAATAGCTGTTCACCTAAAACTTTTTGCCACCGTCCATGCTCTGCCGTTTCATGATGAGCATCGATGACCCAAACGGCTTCTAAACCCCGAAAGTGATCCACTCTGACAAGATCAAATAAAGCCAGATGATTTTCTAAACGTTTTAACCACCAATCAAAGCCATTTTCCTGCATCACTTCCCAGTGATAATGTGGATTACCCCAGCGCTGTCCTGTCTCTGAAAAATAATCGGGTGGCACACCAGCAACAACGGTGGGTATACCCTGCTCATCCAGTAAAAAATACTGCTGGTTTGCCCAAACATCCGCACTATCATGAGCAACAAAAATAGGCATATCACCAAACAAATAAATACCCTGATTGTCCGCATAATCACGCACTTCATTCCAACGACAATAAAGGCGATATTGTTGCCAAACAATTCCTCGGATTTGCTCAGCATATTGTTGCTGAAATGTGGCTAAAGCTTCAGGCTCTCTCTGTTTATAGGGCGCTTCCCATTCATACCACGCATGAGAGGAAAACTGCTGTTTTAGTACAGTAAACAAAGCATAATCATCTAGCCAGTATTGCTCTTGATGATACCAATCTTGAAACTCTGCATCCTCTTTACCTGATACTTGAGCCTCAGCGCTGACATCATCTAATAAAGCAGGATTCATCGCAAAAGCAGAATAGCATTGATAGGGTGATAAATTATCCTGTGGTACACCCAGAGGCAAGACTTGCCAAACTTGCAATCCTGCTGCCGCCATAAAGTCTAACCAGCGAAAAACATCATCATCTAGCTTACCAGATGGCAAGCTAGTCGGGTGCAATAAAACACCCGCAACACGCGACTGCCCTTGCATTATATCTGAGTAGGGAATCATGAGTTTCTTCGCATTGTTCCTGAATTTTCAGCATTGCCGCCACCCACCGAAATAGGATAATCCAACGCTTCAGGTGCAACCATTTCCAGCAAGTTATACAATAGTTTCAGCTGTGTACGGAATAAAACATCAAAGTCATTAACACTTTCAGAAGCGTTATAATCACCAAACCACCAGAACCAATCCGAACCCTCACAAATAGCCAGTTGTAACTCTGCTTGTTCTATCACATGAGCCGATAAGGTAGTGCTTGCTATTTTTTGATCATATGCTTTCTTTGCTGCTACTAAATATTCCCATGCTCGATTTTTATCATCCTGACCGACCCATGTAGAGAAAGAACCATAAACCCAGCTACCCGCACAAAGCTGATCAATTTTAGTGGCGGCAAGCTTGTCTGATATCTTAGCAAAAGTCGTCAGATTAACTTGATGACTTGCGGTTAATTTGCCATACAACGCATCAAGGAAGGGATAACCATTATCAAGATAATATTCCCATGCATTTTCACCATCAAGAATAATCGAAACAACATGCTCATCCGCAGCATCACCTAAAAAATTATCAATATTTTCTAAGTTATGCACAAAGTCACGAGCCGCATCGTCTGCATTCCAATGACTGTATTCAAAGCCAATAAAATCAGATAAACCATCATCACGAAAATACATTTTCGTTTCATAATCCTGATATTGATATGGTCGAAATAAGGCACGTTTATTGTTCATTTCTTCTTGATTGCAACCCACTAGGTTACAGGTATTCCGCCACACCGCTTCGCCTGAGGCTGTCCAGCGTATATCATATTCATCAAGCAAGTGAATGGCATCCGCACTCAGCCCGCCTTCTGATAACCAAACGCCTTTGGGTTTACAATGAAAGTACTGTTCAAAAACATCCAATGCTTTTTGCATATGCCAATGTGAACGAGACCAACCATCAGGATAGTTTTCACATTGTGGTGCAGGAGCATCAGGTAAGGAGCAACGCATGTTATCAAAATTATTAAGTAATGGAATAATGGGGTGTGCGTAAGGTGTGAGTGATAACTCAATTCTGCCTTGCTCTGATAATTTTCGATATCGTGGAATAATACCCGCAAGACTTTTATAGATCAGTGTGAGTAAGTCATAGCGATCTTCTAGTGTGTAATTATGCTCTTTTTTGATTAAACGCTGAGCTATATCACTTTGCTTAATAGAGTGCCCTAGCCATGCTAAGTGATACCAAACTAATAAATCAACAAAGTATTGGCTCTCTAAATAGCCTAAGGGAAAATGATGATCTTCATCTACTTTTCCAACCGCATCATCCAAACAGTCGATGAGACGCTTAAAGGCAGGGTAAGGCTCTATTAGCCGAGGGGCATAGCATCGCTTACAGTCAGCAACCAATTGTTTTCGCTCTGTAATACTGGTGGGAATTTCACTAATACCTGTTAATAAAGCAAGCAAAGGGTCTGACATCTGTAAAGACAATTCACCTTTTTGATTCAAAAGCGCATGGAGTTCTTGGACATAATCATCCAATTGCTCCAATAAAATCGGAGAAAAGTTAACCACAGCCCGCATATCAGGATGATTCTCCAGATGCGCAGCCATATCAGTGTAATCTTTTATGCCATGTAAATAGACCCAAGGGAGATGATACTTTCCCTTAAGCCCTTCTCGATAATAGGGTTGGTGCATGTGCCAGCAGAGTACGACGTTCAATAGGACAACCTCCAACGATCATCACCGCCTAGTGTGTATAAATGTTGATCTAACATTTGTGGTGTTACCAAAACCACCCCCTCAGGTGTTACATGGAAACGCCTAGCATCTTCTACGGGGTCATAACCAATAACGGTGTTATCATCGATCACCGTTCCTTTATCAATAATAACGCGACTCAGTTTACAATTTTTACCAATATGCACCTTGGGTAAGATTACACTATCTTTGACTGAGGATCGGCTACCAATCGTGGTAGAAAAGGAGATCACTGAACGTTTAACCCGTGCTCCTGATAAAATACAACCACCCGAAATCAATGAGTCGATTGCCGTGCCACGACGACCATCATCATCAAAAATGAATTTTGCAGGAGGGCTTTGGGTTTGATAAGTCCAAATAGGCCAATCACGACTATAAAGATTAAGTTCTGGCTCGATAGCACAAATTTCCATATTTGCTTTCCAGTAAGAATCTAGATTACCCACATCGCGCCAATAAGCAGGATTGCCTTTATCATCACGGAAAGCATAAGCCATCGCCACAGAATCTTTAATTTTACGTGGGATAATATCCTTACCAAAATCGTGTGAAGAGTCTTCCATCTTGGAATCTTCAAGCAAGGTTTCATATAAGAAACGTGTTGAGAAGATATAAATCCCCATGGATGCTAATGCCATATTAGGCTTGTACGGCATAGGCTCAGGGTTTTCTGGTTTTTCGGTAAAACCTGAAATACGCATATCATCATCCAATGACATCACCCCAAAATCTTTGGCTTCTTCCAGTGGTGCTTCGATACAACCCACCGTAAAATCAGCACCTGATTGAACATGCTGAACTAGCATCTTTGAATAGTCCATGGTATAGATATGATCCCCGCCCAATACCACCACATATTCAGCGGCGTGACGTTGCATAATATCTAGGTTTTGATAAAGAGCATCTGCAGTACCCTTGTACCATGCCTTCTCAACAGTACGTTGTTGTGCAGGAAGTAGCTCAACAAATTCACCAATTTCATCACGCATAAAGCTCCAGCCACGTTGTAAGTGACGGAGTAAAGAATGTGATTTGTACTGTGTTAGTACACCAATTTTACGCAAGCCTGAGTTCACACAATTCGACAGAGCAAAGTCAATAATTCGATATTTTCCACCAAAAGGTACTGCAGGTTTTGCTCGCCATTGTGTTAAACCTTTCAGGCGCGAACCTTCACCACCTGCCAGTATCAGTACCAATGTTTTGCGGGTGAGTTCTGTCACCATGCTGGGTTCAGTATAATATTTGTAATTCTTAGATTGTTCTTGTGATCCAATCGTCATAATCGCCTCCCTTCCATTTCAATTTGGGCAAGAAGAATGGCTCCTTCCAAGCCAAGGCGGTTATTTGTTACCAAAAAAACAGCCGTATTTTCCGCCAAATGGCGCATTCTTCCTTTGTGTAAGTAATGATTAATAAATGCCTTTTCCTGCATCCATGGCAAAATATGTTTCGCAATCCCTCCCGCAATATAAATACCACCTGCAGGTTTATACAACAGTGCAAGATTGCCAATATAAGCCGCATAGATTGCGACAAATAAACGTATTGCTGCATTCGCCTCTGCATTTCCCTGACGGGCTAAAGCATTAATTTCTTGTGTCGTTTGCTTATGATCAGGCTGGTAGAAACGATATAACTGCACCAGCCCTGCTCCTGAGAGAATACGTTCGTATGACACATGTTCATACTGTTCTAACAAAAAACGCAATAAGCTCATTTGCTCCACCGTGGTGGGTGCAAAATCACAATGCCCACCCTCAGTAGAAAATAATTGCTGTGAGGCTTGTGTACTATCCATCCAAGCCATGCCTAAACCTGTGCCAGCCCCCGTCACTACTGTTATTGCTTTTTTATCAACCGCTGCGGCATTCAAACAAATAAAATCATCCGCTTTTAGGCTCTTTGTTCCTATTGCAGCCGCCTGAAAATCATTAACAAACAGAACCGTTGGAATAGTAAAAGTAGATTGTAATGCTTCTCTATCTAGCGCCCAATCCAAATTAGTTAAACGGCATCGTCCATTGTTAATCACACCGGGCAAAGCCAAGCACATAGTATCAATCACATGATTAGCCTCTAACTCAGCAGCTTGCAAAAAGTGCTGTAACAATGATGTAAAATCATCAAAATCAGCACTAGCATAAAGTGCTTCATACACAGGTTTAGCACCTTTAACTTTGGCATCCCATTCACACAGGCTTAACCAAGACTTCGTTCCACCAATATCAGCTGCTAGAATCATTGATCGTCTCACGGTAGTAGTTAACTAATTTATTGGTTGAAGCATCATGTGAGGTCACACTCTCCGTCTGGTGAATATCACTAAGGACTTGCTTAGCAAGCTGTTTACCTAATTCAACACCCCATTGATCGAATGAATTTAAATTCCAGATAACACCTTGTACAAAGATCTTGTGTTCATATAAAGCCAGCAAACTACCCAATGTACGGGGTGATAGTTTTTTAATAAGTAGGGTATTCGTTGGATTATTTCCTTCAAATACCATGTGATGAATCCGCTTTTCTACACCACTAGATTTTTTTGTGTTAGAAACAATATCAGTATAGGTTTCATCAATATTACGTCCACGCATCAGTGCTTCGGTTTGGGCAACCGCATTGGAGAACATAATATTGTGTTGTTCTTGATAGTTGCTATGCGTCAGCATTGAGACAATAAAATCAGCGGGAATCATCTTCGTTCCCTGATGCAACAACTGATAAAAGGCATGTTGTCCATTAATACCCGATGTTCCCCAAACAATAGGACCTGTAGGGTAGTCTACCTTACGACCCTCTCGGTCTACTGACTTACCATTGCTCTCCATATCAGCTTGCTCCAAATACATCGGCAAGCTACGCAGATAATCGTCATAAGGGAAAATACCGTGTGACTCTGTTTTAAAGAAGTTGTTATACCAAACGCCCAGCAAAGCCATAATAACAGGCATATTTTCTTCAAATGGAGCCGTCTGAAAGTGCTCATCCATCTCATTAGCACCCAGCAATAATTGATTAAAATTATCCGCACCCACAGCAATCACAATAGACAAGCCAATCGCAGACCAAAGTGAATAACGACCACCCACCCAATCCCAAAACTCAAACATATTCTCAATATCAATACCAAAGGCTTTTACCGCTTCTGTATTCGTTGATACTGCAACAAAGTGCTGACGGATTGCACTATCCTCTTGAGCGACCTGCATAAACCAATCACGTGCAACATGAGCATTACTAAGTGTTTCTTGTGTTGTAAAGGTTTTTGATGACACAATAAATAAAGTAGTTTCAGGATTCAGCCGCTCCAGTATGTCTTCAATATGAGCACCATCGACATTAGAAACAAAGTGCAAGCGTAAAGATTGATGGTGATAAGGCTTTAATGCCTGATAAACCATTTTTGGTCCCAGATCTGACCCACCAATACCAATATTAATAACATCCGTTACCGCTTTACCCGTAAAGCCTTTCCATTCTCCAGTGCGTACCTTTTCTGAAAATACCTGCATCTTGTCAATAACGAGTCTGATCTCTGGCATAATATCTTTTCCATCGACCATCAAAGGTTGATCTGAGCAATTTCTTAGTGCTGTATGTAGCACCGCTCTATTCTCAGTATTATTGATTCTCTCACCAGAAAACATCGCTTCTCGCCAGTGTTCAAGGTTGGCATCTCTGGCGAGTTCACATAGCAAAGGAATCGTATTCGATGTAATACGATTTTTAGAATAATCTAATAGCAGGTCATTATGTTGCAATGAAAATTGGTCACAACGATGCGGGTCGATACTAAATAATCGTCGCATATGTAAATCTTTTATTCGCTGATAATGATCCTGTAGCTTTTGATAAGCAGGAAGTTTAGTAAAGGATTGGTTCTTTTTATTATTCATTACTTTTATTAATTTTTAAGGGTGATAAATCATCAATGGATTGACTTAAAAAATGAAAACAAGATCATTTTCCACCTCTACAATGGTTTATTTGCATTAACCTGACCAAGCAAGACTATCGAGTAATAGATGTACTTCTCCATTAGATGAAATTTGAGAAACTGGCAAATTTTTACCTTTTTGCCATTGGGTTACCGCATCATGTTTACCAGCACCTGTCACCATAATAAGCAAATGCCTATTTTGACTCAATGCATCAACACTTAAACTCACACGTTCTGATGGTGGCTTTGGCGCATCGAAAACAGCATGAACATATTCATTGTTAGAATGCTGGTGATTAGGAAATAAACTGGCGGTATGACCATCTTCTCCCATGCCTAATAGCACCATATCAAAAGGTAATACACTCTTAATAACCTTTTCATAGTCTATTGCTGCTTTTTTTGCCCCAAGTTCTGCGGATATAAAGTGAATATTTTCTTCAAGAATGACCTTTTTATCCAATAAAATACGCCGCACCATTTCGCTATTTCGTTCAACATCATGAAGAGGCAAACAGCGCTCATCACCTAAATAAAAATGCCAATGTTGCCAATCACAAGACTCTAGGGCTAGTAAACCATAAACTTGTTCAGGTGTTGTGCCTCCTGCTAAAACAATCTTAAAAACACCTACTTTTCGTATGGCTTCTTGAGCTGCATCAAGAATGTAATCCCGTGCAAACAAGGCAACCTCTTCTGCTGTTTTCTTTACCTGTACATTATTCTTATTTATCTTCATTTCATCACACTATTTTTTATCAGGTTCTAATGAGCAACGCCACTTCTGACTTTCTTTCTCAAACAGGCGCAGTGATTCATCAGGTCCCCAGCTACCTGCTGGATACGTTTGAATATAATCTCGTTGAGACCCCCAGCTCCTTAAGACGGGATCAACAATTTTCCATGATTCTTCCACCTCATCGGAGCGTAAAAACAAAGTATGATCGCCTTCCATAACATCCAGTAACAGCCCTTCATAAGCATCTTTACTCATTTCATCACTAAAACAAGCATCCATGCTAATCACCTTCGTTTTCATATCCAAACCTGGCTTTTTAACCGTCAATTCCATTCGTAACGTTTCATCAGGCTGAATGCCAATCAATAGCCAATTCGGTTCAAACTGTTGCAACTGTGATGTACGGAAGAATTGTTTTGGTGTTTGACGAAAACAAATCGCCACCATTGAACGCTTCTCTGCCATTCGCTTACCTGTTCGCAAATAAAATGGCACACCTCGCCAACGCCAATTATTCACATGGAGTTTCAATGCAGCATAAGTTTCACAAGCACTCTCTTCTGGAATACCCTCTTCTTCAAGGTAGCTTTTTACCTCCTTGTCATTCACTAGACCATTCGTATATTGAGCACGAAAGGCATGACTAGAAACTGCGCCTTTGGGGATAGGGCTAATTGAACGGAGTAACTTGACTTTTTCATTGCGTAAATCTTCTGCCTGCATAGAAACAGGTGGCTCCATTGCTACCAAGGATAATAATTGCAATAGATGGCTTTGAATCATATCGCGCAAGGCTCCTGTGCGGTCATAATAACCACTACGTGAGCCAATACCGATGGTTTCTGAATGAGAAATCTGTACATGATCAATATAGTTACGATTCCAAAGAGGCTCTAGCAATAAATTGGCAAAACGGAATACTTGTACATTTTGCACCGTTTCCTTACCAAGATAATGATCAATTCGATAGATTTGTGACTCATCCATATAGCGCTCAAAGTAACGCTGTAAATCTCTAGAGCTTTCTAAATCAGAACCAAAAGGCTTTTCAACGACGACACGTCGCCAGCCAGTATCTTCTTTTAATAAACCCACATCCCCTAAAGAACCTGTCACTGGAGCATAAAGTGATGGTGGTAGAGAAAAATAGAATGCAATATTTTTGGAGAACGTCTTCTGCTCTAAGTACTGTTTAAGATTTTGGTAATCTTCAGGGGTTTTCATGTAAGTTTTAAAGTAATGCAACTTGTCACAAAAAGATTTGAAAAGGCTAGCGTTTAAGCCTCCTCTTGCCCGTGCTTTAAGCTCTTCCATTAATGATGCAATCCATGCATCCTTATCCTCAATACTGCGCCCTAAGCCAACGATATGGATACCTTTAGGTAATAGCTTGTCCACATACAAATGATAAAGAGCAATAATCAGCTTGGTTTTTGCAAGATTGCCTGTTGCGCCAAAAATAACAAAGGTACAGTTTTCTGCGGGCTTTTTCATTGACCTTCTGTCCAGTCAGTATGGAAAAACTTACCCCGTGGTTGATCAACACGTTCATAGGTATGAGCACCAAAATAATCACGCTGTGCTTGTAACATATTTGCCGATGTCCTAGCCGAACGATAACCATCAAAAAAGCTCAATGCTGAACTAAAAGCGGGAGCAGGAATTGCCATACCGATAGTGGTTTGAACGGTTTGCCTCCAGCCCACTAATGAGGATTTAATTGCATCAATAAAGAATGCATCCAATAGTAAGTTTTCTAACTGAGGATCTTTCTCATACGCTGCTTTGATATTATCAAGAAAACGACTACGAATAATGCAACCCCCACGCCACGTTAAGGCAATATTGCCGTAGTTAAGATTCCAGTGATATTTGTCTGATGCTTGTTGCATCAACATAAAACCTTGAGCATAAGAGATGATTTTTGCGGCATATAAGGCATCACGTAAGGCATCGAGTGTTGCTTGCATATCGCCTGTAAATGCAGGACGTTTTTCATGGGGGTAAATATGACTCGCCTTGACACGTGATGCTTTTATTGATGATAAGCATCGAGCAAAAACAGCTTCACCAATTAATGTCAGCGGTACACCTTGCTCTAAGGCACTCATTGCCGTCCATGTACCTGTGCCTTTTTGCCCTGCGGCATCGAGTATTTTTTCTAATAGTGGCTCACCACTACTCTCTTTTTTGCCCAGAATATCAGCGGTTATTTCAATCAAATAAGAGCTTAAAACGCCCTCATTCCATTCTTTAAATACCTGTTGCATTTGAGTATGATCTAAACCCAGCCCTTCATGCATAAACTGATAAGCTTCAGCAATGAGCTGCATATCGCCATATTCAATGCCATTATGTACCATCTTGACATAATGACCTGCACCACCATCACCAATCCATTGGCAACAAGGCTCACCTTCTACTTTTGCCGCGATAGATTGTAGTATATTTTGCACCTCAGACCATGCTTCAGGGTTTCCACCTGGCATAATTGCAGGTCCGAATCGAGCACCTTCTTCACCACCAGAAATGCCCGAGCCAACAAATAAAATGCCTTTTTCTTTTAGTGATTTTGTGCGGCGAATGGTGTCAGGGAAATGAGAATTTCCACCATCAATGATAATATCACCCTTATCTAACAAAGGTAACAAGGCTTCGATGGTAGAATCAACAGGGTCTCCTGCGGTAATCATCAGCATAATTTTGCGAGGTTTTGCTAACTGAGAGACTAGTTCTTTGTGTGAATAGCAGGGAGTTATCGCCCGACCTTTAGCCTCCCCTAACATAAAATCTTCGGTATATTCTTTTTCGCGATTATAAACCGCTAAACTGAAATGATGATCACTAAAATTGAGTGCTAGGTTTTGACCCATGACACCTAAGCCAATCAGCCCCATATCTGCTTGTGGCATATCGTGTGTAACCTCCCTTAGATTTTTAAAATAGCTAGGGTTGGAATTGTAGAACAATTAAGCTAAATGTCACTTGATTTATGATAATTATCGATTGACAGACTAAGAAACGTTGAAAGGTGAGGTCTTCGGTAGTGAATCTTTCCATAAAAAAATCAGATACCCATTAGGAAGTTAGGAAATAATGGTATAAATACACCCGATGATTTTGTAGCTTAAAGAAGGTACTATGAGTATATGAAATCATTTAACTCAATCTCTATTCCTCCCTCATTTTCCTTCTAATGTAGACTGTCTGATTGAGCTAGCGCCATATCTTTGTCTGCGAGTGCTCATGGGCTAGCAAAGAATATAATTCTTAATGATCTCAACAAACCACTAATGAAGCTTTGGGAAGAAATATTAGAAAGACCCGATGATTTAGTTAATCTTTATGAATATTTATGGAATGAGCAACATATTGATAAAAAGAAGTATTTCTTTAAAATACGTGAAATATTCAATTCAA
>JAGLEV010000024.1 GCA_023144895.1 Thiotrichaceae bacterium | reverse complement strand
CTTCTTCCGCTGGAGCTGCTTCTTCAGTTTTAGCTTCTTCTGCTGGAGCCGCTACTGGAATATCAAGTGTTAAACCTGCTTCCTTAGTCATATAAGCAATTGCTGAAGTTAATTCTTCATCATTAATATTTTGACCTGCACGAGCTGGCATTCCACCACTAGTACCTGCTATTGATGCCTCTAACAGACCTTTAAAGCCATTCTTAGCAACACGTGTTTCCCATGCCGCTTTATCATTGATCTTTGGAGCCGTTGGTAAACCTGTTGCTGAGTGACAAGCCGAACAGACCTTAGTATAAACTTCTTCACCAGAACGTGGAGCTGCTTCTGCGCCTTCCGCACCCGGTGCAGCAGACTTAACTGTACCAATCGGAGTAATAAGAGACTTAACCATAGCGGTTTGCTGTTTTTGTTGCTCTTCTTTTGCTAAAGCATTATTCGTTTGCAAAGTTGCAACATCTCGCTCACCATCAGTTGAGTTATTAACTACCGTGTTTTTAAGCCCTAAAACCAACACGAGAACAGCTGCTACTAATAATACGATACCTAATAAAAGGACACCCCATTTAGATGGGTCTTTAACTGGTGTATGATCTGCCACGATAATTATTCCTAAAAAATGTCTATGAAAAATGATAGTATTGTATAAGGTTTTTCTTACACCCTCTATCATTATTACTAAATAAAATTACTCTTTTATGACCTAGCGCAATTTATAACTATTTACTTTGGTACAAAGTTATTAACCGCAGAACCACCATCTCCAAAGAAAAACTTATCCATTTCTTCTTCCAAAAACTTACGATGCTCAGGATTAACAGGAGTTAAGCGATATTCATTCATCAAAATAGTTTGTTGTTTTACCCACTCAGCCCAGCCTTGTTTTGAAACACTTTCAAATACTTTCTTACCTAAATCACCTGGGTAGGTCAAACGATCCAAGCCTTCTAACTCTTTACCCATTTTTACGCACTGTACCATTCGTGTCATGTTGAATCCTTATTAATTAACTTATTTATTGGCGCAGGCAAGCCGCCTTGCAATGTAGTGTTCACGTTATACCAGAGGAAGCGGTTATCTTCCATTACCCTGTGTGACATTGTGGTTCTAAAACACAAGGGAATCATCGCTAGTTTAAAATGGCTAAAAGTATGTGAGATCGTTTCCATTTGCTTAATATAGCCACTCTCTAGAGCATGCTCATCTAGCCATAACTCCAAAGCACCCTGTGTATCAAACTGTGGCAAACACCACAACCCGCCCCATATTCCCGTTGGTGGACGCTTTTCTAATAACAACTGTCCATCTTCATTCTGTAAATACAAAAAATAGGCTGTTTTATTAGGAATCACCTTCTTTGGCTTTTTCTCAGGGTAACGACAAGGATCTCCGCTTGCCAAACCACGACAATCTGCCATTAAGGGACAGTGATCACAAGCAGGTTTTGTCCGCGTACAAACTGTTGCACCTAAATCCATCATTGCCTGAGTGTATTCAGCAGGATAAAAATCAGGTAAGTGTTGTTCCGCTAGCAACCATAACACCTTACTTACTGCCGCCTTTCCCGACCAGCCTTCAACAGCATGATAACGCGACAATACCCGCTTTACATTACCATCTAAAATAGCTTGTGACTGTCCATAGGCAAGGCTTAAAATCGCTCCTGCAGTTGAGCGCCCTATTCCTGATAATCCACATAAATCATCTAAAGTTTCTGGCACTTGAGAATCATGATTATCTCGCACCTGCTGAGCAGCCTTATGCAAATTACGCGCACGAGTGTAATAACCTAAGCCTGCCCAATGCTCTAAAATGGCATCAATCTCTGCATCAGCCAACACCTGCACAGAAGGAAAGCGATCAATAAAACGAGTATAATAAGGGATTACCGTTGCTACTTGAGTCTGTTGTAACATGATCTCAGAAACCCATGTTTTATAGGCTGAGGGTTGCTGTTGCCAAGGGAGGTTTTTACGCCCGTTATGCTCAAACCACTGTAACACTCGTTCTGCAAAAGCAATCACCATACTAAAGATTTCTCATTAAAAAGTATCAGGCTGGAAGTCTTGTGTTGCCGCCAATTCCTCTGCATTAAAACAGGCTTCGACCTGTGGAAATAACTCACGCTCTTCAATTCGTGTATGACTTTTCAATAATTCTGCAAATCGCGTTAAGTCATTAATGGCACTCTCAGCCGTCATACTCTGACATAGTACTCTTATCTCGCCATGTTCTTTTAATAACTGAGTTGATAAAGTGCGTAATTCAGGATAATTCTTAAAGATAGTACTAAATAAGGTTTGTTCCTCATGCTGAAAATGTAGCTCCAGCTCATCATTATAATACTGTTGTACCTCAATAACTTTGGCGGTAATCTCCTCTGATGAACCCTCTTTAACCAGCTTCATAATTCGAGAAGACATGACTAAAGAAACATGGTGTTCTCGGGATAAGCTTTTTAATTGTTCTACTCGTTGCATAGTTGCCTTTATCGTCTCACTTTACGTTTATTTTTATTCTTTCGGGTCGCTTCTTTTGCTAGCTTCTTTGCTCGTTTTACTTCAACCAAGGCTTTTTCCACTTTCATCATTTTAGGAGTCTCAAAAGTAACACCTCCTAAAAGACCACTGCGTAACTCAGCAATCAGAATCTTAGATATTTTCTCCAAGTCCACATCACCACCACCGCGTAAACAGCCACGAGATTGACCAATCTGCTGGAAAAAATCATATTCTTCACTAGGTAATGAATCCAATTGATAACGTTGCTTTAAACGCTCAGGATATTGCTCAAGCAAATACTCAATCACATAAAATGCCACATCAGGATAATCTAAAGCCGTATCTTTTATCGCTCCTGTCGCGGCTAAACGATAACCACTATGCTCATTTTCTATATTGGGCCAAAGGACTCCGGGTGTATCCAGTAGAACAACACCATTATCTAAATCGATACGTTGTTGTCGCTTAGTAACCGCAGGTTCATTCCCTGTTTTTGCAACTTTTCTTCCAGCTAAAATATTGATTATTGTTGACTTTCCCACATTAGGAATACCCATAATCATGGCATGAATGGGGCGATCCTTAATGGCTTTCTCTGGTAACATTTTCTTACAGAGACTGACAATCTGCTTAATTTTATCTGGCTCATTCATATTGACCGCTAAAGAACGCACATTATCCTCATGTTGCCAGTAATCCTGCCACTCTTCGATCAGTGTTTCATCACCCAAATCACTTTTATTAAGCACTTTAATACAAGGCTTATCACCTCGTAGGTCTGCCACCATCGGGTTTTCACTACTATAAGGTATTCGTGCATCAAGGATTTCAATAATAAGGTCAACACTAGGAAGAGTTTCCTTAAATGCCAAACTGGCCTTATACATATGACCGGGGTACCACTGGATTTGCATAGTATGACTTCTTTAAACAGGGATAAATGGAGCATGATAGTAACAGCTAATTTAGACGGGTGTGATTAAAACTGAGAGGATAGTCTAAACTATTAGTCATTCCTTTTTCCAAGTAATAGGCTACACAAATGACTTCAAAAATACTACACTGAACACCGCTAAATTAATGACTTCATTTTATCAAGCCACTAAAGACAAAGGACAATACTCACAGGCACTTAAACAAAGCAAACTAGACATGATTGATCAACACCCTTATTACTGGCAGGGTTTGTATTGAATGGTTTATAATAGAAAGGAAAACTAATGAAACCCACTCTTAAGTGATACACCAATCACTCGTACACCCGTTGTATTCGGTAGTCCTTCCCAGCCTCGACGAATATCTAACAATACAATGGCGATACGTTGCTCATAAGGTGAGGCAAAGAAACCTGCTATTGCGGTATTGTAAACACGACCTCTAACCTTTTTGTTATAAACGGTTTTTAACTTCCCTTTCTTATTCTTTATTTGTAATTCTAAATGGCTCAAAAAATCACCTAAACCATCTTCAGGATTAAATTCTCTCTTAAGTGCTAGCTCAAAATCACCAAAACAAGTATTAAAATAAGGCATTTGATTAGCTATACCATAGCGACTTTTAATACGATTAATTTTATTTTTATAACGATGAATAAAGGTTTTAAAATCTCGAGGATAATCTTTTGATTGACGACCGCCTTCAAAACGGTAAGTTTTTTTAAAGACAACCTTATCCGTTACTAAATTCTGTACAACAAGTTCTACGGTAAGAAAACCTTGTGCTTCATCGGGTGGAACAATCAAATAAGCAAACTGACCCTTGTTAGAAAATCCCAAAGGATAGAATTCAACTTCAATCAGGTTAACTCGTGTTCCCTTAGGTGTCGGCCACAATGAAATATGAGGCTCTAAAACACTGTAAGCTGATGGATTAAGATCTATTTTTCTAATATTGACTTCTGCGAATGCAATCACTGGAAGTAATAAAGAGATAAAGAGGGCTAATAATGACTTCGATAAAATAGTTTTCATCTCTCTATATTAACATAGCTACCTGATTTCATGAGATGAATTATATATATTTTATGTTACGTGAGAGTTTTTGCCAGTTCCTCCCATTATTTTACCCAATACGTATTGGATAAAATCTACCCTAAAAAGATCAATAAACCACCATTGTATTTTTTATTTCTAGAGTTGAGAAAGCTCTTCCAGCATCCCCAAGCCCAACGCTCTATCCGTCATAGTAATATAAGCCGCATAGCCTCTTAACCGTTGTATGCTCTCACCTACTGGTAATTCTCGCCCTTGCTTTAAATTATGAATCGCTGCTCGCATTTGACGCTTTAGTTGACGGTTCACTCTCGGCAAGCCTTTACCATTCACAATCAAACCCGTCACTTCTTGTGTAGAACCTTGACGTACAACATGGGTTTTCTGTGTATTGACCTTAAAACCTTCATCCCCTAAAATTCGTTTTACACCACCAATTAAGCGGCTAATTTCAGGCGGTTTCTTTTTCTTCGCAGAATAACTAAAGGTTAAATCATCAGCATAACGGGTATAGCGCAAACCTGCTTTAGTCGCCATTCCTGTGATGCGTCGATCCAGACTTAAACAAAGCGCATTAGTAATAGCAGGGCTTGTGGGTGCGCCTTGTGGCAAGCAACGATCCGCCATTGCAATATACAAGTCTTTACCCCCTTTACTAATAATTTCACGGGGTGATTCTGTACACAGCAAGGCTAATAAAGTAGCGATTTGTTCACTATACCCCGCCTTTCTAAAGACTCCTTTCACCCGCTTCCAGCTAACCGTAGGGAAAAAATTCTCAATATCCATTTTAATCAAAACTTGACTATTCGTATGTTCCATTGCATTCGTTGCAATGGAGCGCCCTCGAAGAAAGCCATGCGCTGAGCCATGCACCAGTAAACGATTCAAAATCTCCGTTAACACCCAATGCTGTGCCTTCTTTAACTTAGGACGAGGCGCCCAAATAGCACGCATTCCTCCCTGACGTTTAGGAATCTCAAAACGAACATAATGACTTTGTGTCGCCACTTCACGGTGATAACAAAACCAACGTAATTCACTAATCGTTAGACCTAAAGCTTCAGCTAATTGCTTAACTCGCGTAATCTGTGGTAATTGGTTCTCTAGCAAACGCTTATTCGCATTATCCAAATCCCATTGATCAGTACTGGTATCATCCGTCCAATAAACCCCATCACCCAAATGCACAATATGGTGTGCTTTATAGGCTTGCCATGCTGCTTTATTAAGCTTTCTTTTTTCCAGCGATTCTTTTTTCAGGTCGGCTTTATATTTCTTTAACTGACGAGTTGAAAGATTACTAGCCTCTGTTCTACGAACTAAATAGCCATTACTTTTTAATTTATTGCTAACATGACGACTGATACTGCCTGCTTTCTCAATTTCAGCCCACAACTGATCTATTTTATTAATCTTCGTATCCATCGCTTAACCCTCAATATACCCATTTATTTCTAGCTGTGACACCTGTCCAAGATAGGCTTGACGTGCTTCTTGTACCGAGTTAAAAGCAAACTGTTGTTGCTGTTGATCATCACGACTGAGGAGCAAACGTTTATTATTCAATGTCACTTGAACCGTACTTTGTAATGATTTTTTACGTCGTGAATAAAAACGTGTTTCCTGTGTAATTAATTTCACATCACGACTCGCAAGATAGGCAGCATAATGTAAACGCAAGGCAACCAAGTGACTACAAGGTCCTTGGCTCAAACCTTTTTGCATGATTTGATGACAGCTACATTCTGCTCGTGCAACATGCCCCTCTTCATTCAACTTCAAACGCGTTAAATACTCACGTTTATCTTCTTTCACCTTAATCTCAGCCGAAATCTCCGTGCCTTCATTAGCGATTACCTTCAAGCTGAGTTCGCCAATCGCCTTTTGCCGTGCCACCAAGTCATACGCCAAAGCTTCGACAGGTAGACGATATTGAAATTCAGCCATATCCAAAGGCTCTTCCATTAAGGGACGATAACGATACACTTGATGGGCAATATCATAACTGACCAGACCTTGTTGACAGCCTTGCTGTAAAGCGGCGACAACCTCTACTTTTGTTGCTTTTGTTGCTTTTACTATTGCCGCCAAACTCGCAACAAAATGCTTTTCTAAGTACTTGCTGACCGTTGTTAATGTATCCAAAGCCTCGGCTTTGCGTGGCAACAACAAATCAAAGCTTAATGACTGTGACCAATTACTGGCAGTAAACCCTGTCACCGCTAGCGTTAAGCTCATGCCCTTGCCTTGTAATATCCAAAAGCTTGGCATTCCATTGCCTAATAAACTCACTTCAATTTTCTCAGCAAAAGGCAGGAAGCGCTTTAATAAAGCTAAACGACGACGACCCCACAAACGAATCACCTTTGCCTGTTTGCCTTGATAAGATCCTGCACTGCCTTCAATAACGACATCATCAGGTTCTAGCACTAAACGTGGTGCGAGACTCGGCACTAGCTCAACCCTCAAACCACGACGCTGACCCTTAACATCCGCATTCATGCGTAAATAATGTAAGCAATTGTATAAATCAATCGGGTTAAGCTCAAAGGTATCGGCGGTTAATTGTGCTGAAGATTGCACTTGTAAAAAGCCCCGAATCCAGCTTTGTGGGACTTTAATTTTCTTCTCAATGACTTCAGTATCTTCTAGGTCTACTGCTGTCGCTGTCTTAAACGTAACACTTTGTTGTCCAATAGAAAACTGTGTTTCATGGAAGCTACGTATTTGCTCGACACCCGTCGCTAACTCCGCACTGAAATCAATATTCGTCGTACCAAAACCTACCTTTCCATCAACCTTAAAAAAATCATGATCAAAAGATAAAGCCGCATAACAACCTTCATCCTTACTAAACACTTCTAAAGTGACTTTATCAGGATGTACACTAATCACTGGGTCTAAAATCAACCAAGCCTCAGGATCATTTTTTAGCAACCAATCATAATAAGCATAATGTGCCTTTGCTAAGCCTTGATTACGATGACTATTTTTCATCTGCATATAAGCAGCATACTGTGTGCGATCTTTTGGTGCATAGCGATAATCACTACTGACAATGGCAAACAAGCTTGCCATTGCTTCACGAAAAGCCACCGCATCATTAACCGTCGCATTAAAGCTCACATCATCACGTTGTAAATGACTAAATAAGTGTAAATGATCAGCATAAAATTCACTAGGCTGCTGATAGCTCAAAGTGAGAGCAGCGGTTTTTTCAATCTTATCCGTCATAGTTAAGCTCCCGCCTGAGTCGATAATTGATCTGCTTTCTGCTGACTACGTTGCTGTCGGCGCAGTGCTCGATAAGCCGCTTTACTAATATCTTTATCACTTGTGTTTTTATTGATATCACTCAGCGCATCACTGGCTGCTGTCGTTAGAATACGTGACATGCCTTCAATAGCACCAATTCGCACAATCTCTTGCTGTTGCTCATCGTTGGCAACTTGCAATAAAGTCGCCACATCCTTTTTGGCAATCAATGCAGGCAGAGCTAATGACTGCTGACTAGGCTGTGTCACGGCATCCACTAAGGATTGGTTAAACTGCTGATCCAGCATAATAGAATGCCCTTGGAAATGTTGCCAATCAATACCTTTACCCTGACCATGTAGTTGCATTAATTGGTTCGCTAAGCGAGAAAGTGTAGGTATAGGAGACTTTAATAGTGGTTCTATTGAAGCGAGAGAACTTGCTTGAGGCAAGCTCTCTAAGCTCAATAAAGCATTAAGAATCTGCTGAATAAATACAACATGCTCTTTCTTGTCACTTGCTAATAGCTCAGTCACCCTATCGCTAACCACACCCTGTTTCACCGTCGCCCATAATAATTGCAATACCGCACCTTGGGTCTTTTTTAACTCATGTGCTGAGACATGCAGTGAGCCTAATTCATAGTCAGTCTGCCAGCGCTGGTAATAATGCGCCAAGGCATTCTGCAAGTGACCTTGTACTGTGGTCGTCACCTTATCCATGCGGGTAATTAAACGTGAAACCGTATTGATCACTCGGGGAGAATGGCTAGACAATGCTTTGCCTAAATCACTCGCCTTATAATCAGTACGCTTTAATAAGCTTTGATCAATGGCTCCTAAAATCTCTGCCTCATCATCCTCTTCAGCATAATTAGCCACTAATAAATCAAGTAAATCCGCTGTTGGAGCATGATTAGACACTCGCTCCAGTAAGTTATTATCAAACCTCAGAGGATAATAACCTTGAAGCATGGCATAATCGACTGCACTGGTTTTATCTTTGGGTGTTTGCCACAATCGCTGAGCAACAAAGTAAGCGACACGACAAACATCATCATCTTCCTCCTGACTTAATAGCTTCAATAATAAGCTACGCGTCGCATCACTATCCCAGTGTTGTAATAACTTAGTGGCATGTTCACGATTGCTATACATATTCTCATCATCAGCAATATAGCTAATAATAATCTGCCATGCCGCCTCTGTGTTAAACCAGCGCAAACCACTAATAGCACGTTCGTTCATATCAGAATAGTAATCGGCATTCTTCAAGCTCGACTGCAATAACTTGAATACCTTCTCACCCTGTTCACTTTCACCCATTGAACCAATCGCTTCGATTGCCGCTTCATTCAATTGATGCTCTTTGTTTTCTGCTAATTGTAGCAATTTATCCAATGCTCGCTGATCACCTGATCGCCCAATCGCTAAGACGGCACGCTCACGATGTTCATCATTTTCTTGATAATCAATCCCTGCCAACAAAATGGCAAAACCTTGATTATGCCCATTGAGTGCCAAGCCTTCAGCGGCTAAAAATTGCACTTCATTATCTTTGTGAGTTAATAATTCCAATAAAGCATCGAGTGAGCTTTGACGGCGCTTTAAGCGATACTTCAAGGTCTCTATCAGACTGGGTAGATAGACTGGCTCAATCACAAACAGCGCAACTTTTAATGCCGCATCGGTTGTTTTAGTCTGCGACCAGCCCATTCCTGTTAATAAGGTTGAGGCAATTTTATGTTGATTCAGATTAATCATGGCACTAAAGAGTCGTACCAATAAATCATCATGACGAGGATGTTGTTTATCTAACCACCTTAAATCATCTTTTTCCTCGTGATAATCCTCGATATATTGGTCATAACCTGTCACTGCTAACAAAACCTGACTAATCAAAGGCATTTCTTTAGGATGTGATGTCGCTCGTGCAAGTAAGCGATCAAATAATTCTATCGGACGATAATTTGAAATCGCGTTGTATAAGACACTGTGAGTCACTCGATTAAATGGATTTGTCGTTAGGTAATCAAAAATCACTACCGCAACCTTTGAATCATCAATGTCCTGTAGACCACGAATAATTTGCTTTTGCTGTCTCTCACTTTTATTGTGCTTTAACAAACTCACTAATAACGATAATGCTTTAGGGTGTGCTTGTCGAGCAAGGTGTCTAGCAGCACTAATTCCTATCAAAGCCTCATCATTGGTAACAGCTTGCACCAAAATAGCCTGTGCTTTTTTATCCTTATCACTCGCTAACTCATAAATACACCGTCTTCTTAAATCTATATGATAAGACTGTAGTGCATACTGAGCCGCATCAAGTAAGCCCTTATCCTCACAATACAAATCATAAGCTTCTACACTTAAAATAGGATCATCACTCTGAATCAAGCTTTGTAATAATTTCTGCGCTTTTTTAAGTGAATAGTAAGTGGTTAATAGCTGTAAACCTTGTTTGGCAATATCCTGCTGTGGCGAGGTCGTCGCAACTTTACCCAATTCACCCAAGTCCATACCTAAAGTTTGTAAATGATCAAAGGCAAATTGGCGAATCGTTATATGATGATGATTCAATAATGTCAGCAAGCAACTCAGCACTGCGCTGTGAATATTACTATCCTGCTCTGCGAGTCGATACAAACGACGCAAAGCAATGAGCGCGTTAACATCATACGCATTACCCGACTCACCCACTTGATTGACTTGCGCCAGATAAGTACCAAAGGCACGTTGATTCCAAAGACTTTGTAAAGGTTTCGCTTTCATGGTGGGTGAAAGCTGAGCAACCGCTGTTTTTATCTCATCAACATAGCGATCACGGAATAATTGATAAGTGATTTCCCATTGTGCAATCGGGGCTTTAGAATCTAAGCATTGCAGAACAGAAAATAATCGTACCTTAGTATGACCATCGCCATAAACTAAAACCGTTGCTATCTCTTTAAGCTGCTCAATAGAAATAGTCCACTTTTCATTGTTTTGTTGTTTGATCAACCAAGTCTGTACATATTCCCAACGTGCTGTTTCATTACTATAACAACTGATCAAGCCAGCACAGAATAATTGTAAACTAGCATCATTAATACCCAGTGCCAAAGTGGTTAGCTTAGGTTCATCACCATGTAATAACAATTCATATGCCACTAAACCTAGGATGGCACTAATTTCTATGGATGAGCCTATTCTAAGCTTAGCTTCTAGCTTTATGGGTGTCACTTGATCTAAACAGAAGTGTACTGCTAATTGATCATGTAAAGAGAGGTATGAGTTAATCGCACTTTCATTCGCTAGTGGTTGGATTGCTGCTTTATCACCGAGCATTGCCAATGAAAAACTAGCATTGACCCGCACCGTCTCTCTTTCATCTTTCTGTAAGGTGTATAGGGCTTCACTATGAGAGGTATTCGTTACCCAAGGTAGTGCTTTCGCAGCGCTAGCAACTAACTTGTCATCCTCTTTCTTTAGGCTATTGATGACCTGATCAAAACCCACATCATCCGCTAAAGTACCTAAGCCAATTAAAGAAAGCACCTGCATCATTTGCCAATGTGTTCTATCGGCTGATTTCTTAGGCTTTTCTCTACTTAATAGGCGATCAAAAACAGCATAACTACGCTTATCACCAAAGCTTGCCAGCACCATAGCAGCTTTTACTTGTACATCATCATAGGGGCTATCCATTGCTCCAATAATGACCTCTTTATTCCCTGACAATAAAACCATTTTTATTGCCTCAGATCGTAAACTCTCCTCTTTATCATCCAGCAGGATTTGTAAATGTTGTTGCTTAACCTTGCTGGGTTTCTGACGAATATGATTTAATACAGCCAAACGCACATCACTAAATTGACTTGCCGTTGCAGCGATCAATACCCCATTATTTTTAAAGCGTTTTTTCTCTTTTAATCCAAAATTAAAGGCATCAATACGAATGCCCTTGAAGGGATTATTAAAGAGCCCAAAGAGTGCTGGCTCTATCCAGTCAATCGCTGGCAAAACCTTACTTTTTGTCATTAACTCATTAAGGACTTCTTTATGAATATTTTCAAAAGTACTTTCTAATAATAGTGTGAGAGTTTCTACTTCTGATCCCCCCAATTTGCGATTAAGACATGCCTTAAATGTCTCTTGACGTAGAGCAGGAAAAGGATTATTCAATGCGGCTTTAAGTAATCTTATTGCCTCAGCATAATCTGCTTTTTTTAACTGCGTCTTCAGCGTCAGTTTATCGAGAAGAATCTTTAAAGCACGGGCATGAATATCTTCATATTTTGACTGAAAGCCCTGCTTCGCCGTGACTAAATCTAATGATTGTAATTGATCTAAGCCCGTATAAGCTGCTTCACGAACTTCTGATTTTTTATGATTAAGCAACAGCTCCAACACAGGAATAGCATCACGATCACCCAATAAAGACAGTGCATTACAAATATCACGCAGAGCATGACCATCATTGCGCTGACTTAATGATAACAACACACCAAAAGCACGTTGGTCTTGCAGTACCGCCAGACCATAGGCTGCATGAAAACAAACATTATAATGGTGACTCGTCATGCTTTGTAACAAAACAGCGTAATCTTCTTCTTTTAGCTTAGTCAGTGGACTTGGCTTAACAACCTTTGGCTTATTAATACTCTTTTTAGTATCAGGCTTAACAAGTAGCTCGAAATCTTCTATTTCTTGCAATTGACGAGCAAAACGTTCTTCACGAGTCTTGAGTGCTTTTGTTAGCTCTTTACGGCTTAATATTGAGATGAATAAAGCGGTATGGCGTAAGTGCTCATCCTTATCACTTTGTGATAATAAAATAGCGCGCTTAACATCAATATCCTCTAATAATTTTCGCTGATATAAGCGAATTAACGCCGCACGCTGTAAATCAGAATAATGTATTTTTAGTGCCAATAAAGACGCTCTGGGTGATGAGCGAGCATAAACTTTCTCTAGGAGACTAAGTGCTAATAAACGTAATTCTGCCTGTCGATGATTTAAAGCTTTGACTAAGGCTTGCTCAGCACGAGGTTCTTTTTTTGCTCGCTTTGCTAGCCCCTCTAATGCCTGAGACCCTACATCAAAAAAGCCAGTGTCTAACGCTTTTTCAAAAGGTCGTAAATCACCTTTTGTTGCTCGTTTTAATAAGCCTGAAAATATTTTTTCTCGCAGACCAATATGACGGTTATCGTATAATAATGATTCTAATAATAGTGTCGATTCAGTATGTGTTGATTTAATTAATAAACTAATTGTTTTTTCACAAACACCTTTGTCTTTCTCTGATTTATAATGTGTCGCCAGTATTGTCAGTGCTTTTTTGTCATCATAATCAGTGAAAAATTGAACACCCTCTTCTCGTTCTGTCGCTTGCTTAGAAAGTAATAGTTGCTTTCCCCAAACATAACCATCTTTTATCGAAATAAAGACTTCATTTAGCTTCTCATCACTCGTTAACTCAAGACAACGTAGCGAAGCATCACGTCCAACAGCAAGTAAACATGCTTTATCTTGGTAAATAATATCAGTAATAGCACTAATACCCACTAAGCCTTTAGTGAGCGAAAAGGGTTGACCACCCGCAATCGGCCAAGCTTTAATACTCTTATCAGCCGCACCTGTAAAAAATCGTGTTTTACCTAAATGTAGCGCATGAATATTTTCCTTATGATTACTATTCTTACCACGATCTAAAGGCTGCAACTCTCCTTGTGCATGGGTGCTAAAGAGTTTTTTATCAGTACCTGTTGAGTAAAAACGCAAGGCTTCAGCTTCAAACTGAATCGTGGTTACAGCACCTTTGTGAATACTTGACTCTGCCGATAATGCCAATATCTCTGGCGACTTTTCATCACTTTGATAAACAAAAATAGTGCCTTTATTATCACCCACAGCGAGCCAAAGACCATCAGGGCTACTCGCTAAAGAACAACTTTTCTCTGAGTAAGCAATCTCTTGCAACACTTTATTTTTTTTGCAATCAACAATGGTTAATTGATTGGGCTGCAACACCGCTAAACGATGATTAGAGAGTATGGCTAAACCTATTACCCAAGCTTCAAAACGTAGCTTAGGCAAAGCTTTGGGTCTGCCTTTGATTATTGGTGCTTGATAGAGCTTATCATCTTGCCCTGCAAACCACAGTGTTTTGCCATCGCCAACTAATGCGGTTGCACCTGATGGTAAAGCAGATTCAGTGATGGTAAATTGTTGTGAACTATCAATGCGGTACAGTGCAGTTGCCTGACCTTCTTCATGTGTCGTAATAAAGGCAGCATGACTGCCAGCACTGGTAATACCCTGAATCGTGCCACGATAAGGTAGAGTAGTATGATCCATTAAGTAGCTCCCGCAACTAAATCAGGGTAGGAATATTGAATACGAGTCACCGCGACTAAACATGCCGCTTGCTCCATTAAACCGCGTGATTGAGTGAAGTTTTCAAATAAGGGCAACACCATAGTGGCAAAGCTTTCATCTTCTAGTGCAATATCACGAAAGGTTTCTATCAACGCTTTTTTTGCTCGACTCGCTGATAAGGGCTTTAAACCCGTATTAATACGATCTGCCGCTAAACGTCCTGGTGGTAATTCATATAACCAACGCCGTAATAATTGCTGTAAAGCATCACTATCTGCGGGTAAATTGTCAGGTCGCTTAGGCAAGCCACAACCGAGGTTCTGCTCAGCTTCACGTTGTTTTTCTTTATCTTTTTTACGCTGAGTTGCCATGACTGAAAGCCTTGGTTGCCAGTGTCTTGTTGTAGAATAACGCCGATACAATGACCACAATATCCGCACAACAAAGGCTCGCAATTCACGGTCAGGGCTTTCTGTTAGCTGGAATAAGGACTCAGGCAATTGAAATTTTTCATGTTTTTGAATGATTTTCATCCCTAGCTGACGTGTTTCTGGCTTCTTTGACTCACAAAAGCTATAGACTGCACTGGCTTCCAGCAATGAAGCATCAATAAGATAACGTTTATTCTTCGCCTTGGGTTTAGCGAGCAATGCTTTACTCACAAAATCACGCACTTCGGTATATTTTGATTCACACAGTGCAATCAGTTCAGAAGAAGGTACTTGCCACGCCGTAAATTCATAGTGAGCAAAGTCTAATGCTAACTGACGCAAAGGTTTATGTTGATGATAAAAGAAAGGTTTAAATTGCTCAAAAGTAGCAAAACTCTCAGGAATTTCTGCTCCTGGATCAACAGGGCGATCCGTGAGTTTTAAGCAAATATCAGGATGATGATGACGAATATATTGAATCGCAAACTTGCTCACAGGAGTATCGGGCTTATCCACTGCCATTGCCCAAAGGTTTTGACAACCTTCATTCACGCTATCGGTGGAGAACTCTCGTTCTTCTCCTGCCATTTTTTGTAAGAAAGCCGTTTCTGAAATCACTTTCAGCTCAGCCCCTTTTTCTATTAAGGTTTCGGCTTTCACTTGCTTACTGCCTTTACGACCATTGCCATACATCGGTGATCCTTCATCACCAATAACCAAGAAGTCTAACTTGCCATTAACCGCTTTGTGGTTTTTACCATTGGCTGCGCTAACAATGACTTGTGCTTCTTTACGGGTCATGGTTTTAAGCTTGCCCGTAAAGAGATAAGTTTTTTCCTCTAAATCAACCGTCTTATCAATATTTCCTGCTGATTCTACGGGGGCTTCTATTTCATCTTTTTCAGCAAAATCAGCGGGTAAAAATGCACTAATTAGTACATCTTTTGCAAAAGTATGATACTCCATGATAGTGCTGTTGATGAGTGTCATTAACCATTCAAAACCCAAATCTGCAGGAGAAAAGCGGCGTACATCAGAAAGCCAATCTCTGACCGTTGCTGCTAAGTCTTCATTAAATTCTAAGTCTTTTGCCCAATTTTTATCTGATTGCTTTAACTGATTAATAAATTCATTATCTTTCCAGTCAGGTTCATAAACCAAGGCTTGGTAATAAGCTAAAGGTAAGTTGCTTGCTTTGACCTTGCTATTTTCTATCGCATCAATCATAAATTGACTCAATAAAGGATTAAGCAATGCTTCCTGCATAGAGTCTATCGACAATTTACTCAGATCAAACTTTTCTAATTGTGTTGTTAAAAAGGCAATGACATCCCTGTTTTTACTCGTATTAAGTTGCTCAGCTATAGAGAGAAAATAGTTGATTCCCAAATCTTTTGATGAATGAAAGGTTAGTAAATACTTCTTAACAAATTGTAAGCTATCATGGGTCGAATGAAGCAAATGTTGCTCAAACCACTCTGGTGTTAACTCCTTACGACCAAAATGCTCCAGTATAGCGTTAGAGGCAAATTTATTATGATGCTGATGACTTAATAAAATATTCCACAGCTCCAGCCCCACATCATTACGTGGATGACGCTCAGCAAGGAGTAATTGTATTAGGGCAACTAATTTTTTATTCGGTATTAAGCGACGAATAATGGATAAGGGTAAGTCACGTGCATGAGACTTCACATAGGCAGTCGCATACTCCTGAGCACTAAGGTGATTTGAATCTAATAATGAAATCACTACATCATGTAATCCATTTTGATGGAATTGATGCTGTTCTAATTTAGGTGAATTTTTTAATAACCAAATAATAAAATGATCTATCGATTGGCTTTGTTCTGGCAAGGAGGCAAGACTAATAATCCATGAAGGCTCAACCTCTCGTAGCATGACTTTAAAATCACTCTTTAAGGCATCCGATGCATATTGACGAACTTTTTCACTACGTGCCATACCCAATAGACGCAGTAATGGCTCAGGTGAACGTTGCCATGTTTCAGCAAAAGCTCGATGGGCTAGTAGCTTATTTGAATTGGGGATATAGCCAAAACTTTTAGAGCTATAACCCTGTTGTTCATGGTAGAAAATATGGTTAGCAACCCATGTATTCTGCCAATTAACACTGGATGGATAGGCTGCAAGGAAGTAAGCGGCTGCATCAGGGTAACAAACAGGTAATGTCTCACCTAATCGACGCAAATAACGCCATGCTCGACGGCGCATATAAAGCATCGTCGCATAGCTAATGTTGTTGGACCGACGACTATCACAGCGGGCTGATATTTCTGCGAGCAGTTGATAGTTATTCGTTAATTCTGAGGCTTTATAGATATGCTTAAAAGCCCGCCATGTGCCATAAACTAAAGGCACTTGACGAATGATTTCTACTAAAACACTACGCGCATAATGACTGGTATCTGTCCAGAGTAAAAGGATAATGGTGTGAAGTTTTAAACGCTCTGCTAAAGGAACTTCGGCATCATCAGCTTCTAGTAAACGTAGTTGCTCGATACGATAGTCACGTTGTTCTTCGTAGCTAAGCTGACGAAATTCCCAGCTCAATATGACCCTTAGAAAACGATTAAAAGTCAGTGCTTCTGCACGTATTGGCTTCTCTGGATCAGGGTCTTCCTGCTGTGCTAGTGCAATGATATAATTAACTAAATCAGGATCTTTTAGTTCCCATGCACGTTGAATGTCAGCGAGAGTTAAGTTCATAAAATGACTCAATAATTTTGTTTTTTTGCTAAGAATGAGGCTAGTCTATTAATCTGTTTCAAGTGGTTAGCTACTGGTATTTTTATGAGTAATCGCGACAACGACGAATGAAAATAATAACGCAGAGGCTTGCTTGAAGGTTCATTGATACGGATATTTTGAGCAGTTTAATGTCATTTGTACTAGCAGGGTCTCAATAAGGTCTTTATGGAGAAATAAGAAAGGGACATAAGCATGATAGCTTACGCCCCTTCTCATTAAAATGATGAAAATAGTCTACCTTACTACCTGGTACATGGAAGGCTAACTGGATCGTACCCTATACATGTTACCTAAAGGG
>JAGLEV010000023.1 GCA_023144895.1 Thiotrichaceae bacterium | reverse complement strand
CCCTTTAGGTAACATGTATAGGGTATAACGAGACTGAAACAGCCTTCCTTGTGATGCAATGTCTAAGTTTATTTCGAAAGTGGCGCAACGCCACCCTTGATCCTAAGATCATTCGCTAGACTTTTCATGGCGTAAATAATAACCAGTTCGAGCCAGCAATTCAAGTGGTAATTTTCTCTAAAAATGGCTAGTTAGATTAATTATTGCGCAAAATAGAGCCTATAAATAACAGCGATACTGTTTCTAGAATGACAACACTCAGATATTTGATAACTTTTTTATAAATCACTTCAAGTGGTGCGAATTTATTTTTTATTAGAATGATTTAAAATCACCAAGGACGCGGACCCAATGGCCGCAGACACAAAAAACCATTAACTCCCAACCAAAGCTTATCCAATAAACTTCCCGACAGCCAACGCACATCACCATAATAAATCACATCCCACCACAGGTGGCTCGCTAAACCAAGACCGTAAGCAATAACAATAGTACGCAACAAGGGTTTTGGTTTGGGAATAATCAAGAGTAAAACGAGAAAGGATAAGCTACTATGAAAAAGAGGATTACGATGCCCACCAATACCAAGAAAACGAATATCAAGGTCTGGAAACAGGGTACCAAAATAGCAAGGTAGTAAGCCCAATAAAAATAAAATAACTTTACTTTCATTATCTTGCTTCACAAAGAAGACAATATAAATCATTAAGAGAAAAACACCGACAAGACTATGTTCTATTCTTGCCTCACTTTTTTGCCCTAAGAGATACATTAATAGCCCGTTAATAACAAAGCCTGTAATGATTGCAATAAGAATCCAGATAAATTTATTTTTCATTATTTTTCTAATATCCTAAACCAGCGTTCGCGACGATAACCATCCTCATCCACTAAGATTAATTGATGCTTTCCTCCTTTGAGCCATACTGCTTGCTCATGAAAGACTTGTGTGGAGCCAAGATATTGATCATCGATATGCCAATACAAGCGTTTTTCGGGAATTCGATGAATCGCCTTAAAGACCACTTTTCCTGCCTTGCCATCCAGCTCGATAGGAATATAAACTTGGGTATGACGCTTAGGATAGATCAGCGAAATAGGATTGCTATTAGCGACTCCTTTGCCTCTATTTTGCAAGCAATCCTTTCGATAAAGTGGCGGTGCTTGGTAGTCTGCATTATTTTGCTGATAAAAATGCGCCTGGTCGGGAGGCAAAATAAACCAGCTTTTATGTTGCATCGACTGTACGGGTTCACAACGACTATTCACCTGCCAACGCTCTGTAGCATCGAGATGTAAACGCTGATGATAAGGGCTTAATTTATCAAAAAAACTATCACGCGGAACATCATATTGATGACTAGCACAGCCATTGGCTACTAAATAACCATCATTTTTACAAATATTTATCGTTTTCATCTGATGACTAGGCTTAGTAAACCACTGTCCATTACGAGGTAAACGATTAAAAATATCAAAAAGTATGGGCGCGGCACTAGAAACTCCCGTTAAGCCATTGACCCCGATACCATTAGCATTACCCACCCAAACACCGACAGTATATTGAGGAGTCATGCCAATAGCCCATGCATCACGATGACCAAAGCTTGTCCCTGTTTTCCATGCCACTTTTCGGCTACTAGAAAACTTACGCCAAAAGCCCGCAGTACCAGGTCTTGTCACTTCTAATAAAGCTTTTATCGTCATCCATGCACTTGCTGGACTCATTCCTGTGGTTTCAAAAAACTTATCCACTTGCTTTGCAAGCACTTTGGGTGATTGCCACTGTTCCATAGAGTTTCTATGCGGTTGCTGTGCTAACTTGGCTAAGTTGGCATAGAGGCTAGTGATTTCCCATAATGTCGCCTCTGCCCCTCCAAGAATTAGAGTCAAGCCATAATCTTTAGGGTTGCGATGCAGGCTACGCAAACCCATATTTTGTAAATCAGCCTGAAATCGCCCGACTCCATATTGACTCAGCATATTAGCCGCAGGAATATTCAACGAACGAGCCAAAGCTTCTTTTGCTCGCACAGCACCATTAAATTTACGATCATAATTTTGTGGTCGAAAACCTGCATAACGTACGGGCACATCAGAGATTAATGTCTCTGGCAATAGATCTCCTGCTTGAATCATATTGGCAAAGAGGAAAGGCTTTAAAGTACTACCACTACTACGTCTTCGATGTACAAGGTCGATGGCATAACCTTGATTACCCGTCTGTTTATTATTGGCATTACCAATATAAGCTTTGACTTGAAAAGTACGATTATCAATGACTAAAGCCGCTATATTATGAATCGATTGAGATCGTAGTTTTTCAGCATGACTATAGATAACATTCTGTACTTTTTGCTGTAAAGACTTATCTAAAGTCGAGGTGATGGTCTTACTACCTTGTTGTAAACGTAAAGTATCTAATAAGTGTGCAGCCAAGCGAGGCAAAGGTTTTGGGCGTAAAGGCAGTTTTTCAATAGTCGCCAGTTCATAACTCAAATGATCAATTAAACCTTTCTCATTCAAACGTTTCAATAAAGCATTACGCTTCTTTAATAAAGCGGTTGAACGTCGCCCAGGATGAATTAATGCGGGACTATTAGGTAATACAGCCAGTGTTGCACTCTCTGCCCAAGAAAGCTGTGAAGAGCGTCGCCCAAAATAGCGCCATGATGCAGTTTCAAGCCCGACGATATTGCCACCAAAGGGGGCATGGGTTGCATATTGACGTAATATTTCATCCTTACTTACACTGAGCTCTAAACGTAAGGCTAACATCATCTCAACCAGCTTTTCTCCGATGGTTCGTGATTTATTATTACGTGATAAACGAATAAGTTGCATGGTCAATGTACTGCCCCCACTCACCACTCTACCTTGTTGCAGGTTTAATTTAAATGCACGAGCAACTGCCAAGGGATCAACACCAAGATGATAGGCAAAACGTTTGTCTTCAAATTGTGTTAAGCAAATGACAAATTTTTCTGGCAATTTGTCAACAGCAGGAAATCGCCATTGCTCATCACTAGCAATATGCGCACCCAGCAAATGCCCTTTTTCATCCAGTAAAAGGGTTGAGATTGGACGATCAAATAATGTGTTCGGTAAAGAAAACCAAAATAAGATGGATAAGGTCAGCAACAATAGCAAGGTCAATACACGAATGACGCGTATTCTAAAAGCAGAAAAAAGCTGATATTTTATAGAGATAAGCACAAATAATAAACCATGAACAATGAGCACTACTAAGTATAGGCTTTAATCACAAATCTCTCCATTAATCAGTGAATGATGGTGCTTTATCTTGCTATATATCTGTAATTCAAACTGAATGGAGTATTAATATCCCAAGGCAAATCATTGTACTTGCCAATAAATTGTGTATAAGTTTAGACACTCATACTGTCTCAGCTTAACAGGATTGTAATTTTAAAAGAATGGTGAAAAACAGTAACTAAGGGGAATATGATTAAAAGCATACATCGATATGCTTCCCTATTAGATAAACAGTAAACACCTCGTATTAAGGAGACATCTTATGACATTCGGATTATTTAGTGGATTATTTGGCGGTTGCTGTGGTAAAAGAAAATCACATCGCTCACGTCAGACTCAAAGACCACAACAACAGCAGCAGCATAATTTCAATGCGATCAATCAGAGCCATAATAATGGTCATAACAGCCAAAGACTGAGCTTCATTAGCCAAGGTTTTGGTCATAACAACCATAATCATGGTCATCATAACCATAGTCATTACCAAGGAAATCATGGTATTGGACACAGCCATGGTATTGGGCATGGACAAGGACACGGTCATGTTAATGGCAGCTTTAATGGTGGTCACAACGTTGGCTTTAATGGTGGTGGAAGTTTTGGTGGCAATAATGTGAGTGGTGGCAACTTTAATAGTGGCGGTTTTAACAGCAACTTTTCTAGTGGCGGGCACGGTGGCGGATTGCTTAACCCGATCTTTAGTTTCAAAAGAAACATTCTAGGGCTTGTTGGCAACTTATTTGGCGGTAGCCATGGTGGTGGCTTTGGTTTTGGCGGCAGTCATGGTGGTTCAATTGGTGGGTCAATTGGCGGACATGGTGGCGGTTTTGGCGGCTATAGACGTTAAATTTAAATAGACATTCTTCCCCTTGTCTATGGCGACACCTTTATTGATAAGGGTGTCGCTTTTTTACCTTATGTCAGTCGGCAGATAAGATATAAATGACTGATTTTACAATTTTTCAAAGACTGCAATTGATTCAACATGTGCTGTATGTGGGAACATATCCATCACCCCAGCAGACAACAGTTGATAACCATGCGTATGGACTAGCTCCCCCGCATCTCTTGCTAAAGTCGCAGGATGGCAAGAAACATAAACAATTCTTTTTGCTTTTAACTTAGCAAAATGCTCAATTACTTCTTTCGCACCTAAACGCGGTGGATCAATTAAGATTTTGTCATAGTGAGTCTTTAACCATTTTTCATTCTGCAACTCTCCCATCAAGTTACAAAAATGGTATTCTGTATTCTCCACACCATTAGCGCGTGCAATTTTCTTAGCCCGTTGCACCATCTTCAAATCACCTTCAACACCAACGACTGTTTTTGCTGTCTTTGCTATGGGTAAAGTAAAGTTACCAAGACCACAAAATAAATCCAACACTTTATCATCAGGTGTTAGTTCTAATAATTGCACGGCTTTAATCACCATTTGGCGATTAATCTCTGTATTCACTTGGATAAAATCTTGCGGAGTAAAGTCTACTCTAGTATCAAATTCTGGATGTTCATAGTAAAGCTCTGCTTGCTCAGGATAGAGTAATGTGACGGTATCAGGACCACCTGATTGTAGGTAAATCTGAAAATCAAAGGCTTTACCAAAGGCAATTAACTTCATTTGATCATTCGTCGTTAAATCAACTAAATGACGGAAGATCAACGAAATATTATTATCACCTACTGCGACTTCAATTTGTGGCAATGCTTCTTTTGCATCCATTGAACCAACCAGCTCCTGCATTGCTTCTAAACGCTTACCCACCGAGGCATGAAGTACTTCACAGTTTTCAATATCGGCTAAAAAGCTATTACGCTTCTCTCTAAACCCTACCAGTGCCTTGCCTTTTTTAAAGACAAACTTAGCACCCAAGCGGGCTTTGCGGCGATAGCCCCAAGGCTCTGCGGTAATCGCCGGTAAGACGGTTAAAGGCTCAACTTTACCAATATGCTTTAAACTATCCAGCATGGCTGTTTGCTTGTAGTTAATTTGTGCCTCAGCAGAAAGATGCTGCAAACTACAACCACCACACAAGCCAAAGTGCTTACATTTTGGCTCAACCCGATCAGCACAAGCTTCTAAGACTTCAACCGTAAAACCTTCATCATGCTTGCGCTTTTGTGAACTGTATTGAAATTTCACACGCTCTTCAGGCAAAGCTCCATCGATAAAAATTGCCTTGCCATCAATATGCGCTACACCACGACCATCATGACTGAGTGACTCAATCGTAACTTCAACAAGATCTTTCGATAAACGCTTACGCCGACGTGCCATAATAAACTCTATAATTTACAAAAATTGGGGAGGCGATGATAACAGGCTTTTGGGCAAATCAATAGAGAAGGTCAACTTTCCTAATCGGTTTGAAGTGCTACTATTTTGATCTTACTAAAGTGAGTTAAAACGATGAAAAAGTATTTGATACTAAAACCCATCAAACCAACTCAACACTTTTAAACACAACGCCTTTGCAGGCTCTGGTTATCAATTAATTCCTTCCAATATTGAACTTTTACAGCGACTTAATATACTAAGTACCGAGTGATCACATAATAGATTTTAATCAACATCATCATAATCTGACTATAATAGGGGTAAAGGGTTGTTTTTAAAAAGGTTGGTAGCTTTGGCTTTATGGTGTAGAGTTCATACTCCCCACTTAAACCTA
>JAGLEV010000022.1 GCA_023144895.1 Thiotrichaceae bacterium | reverse complement strand
TAGTGACTCTATATAAAGTAATATTGGTTCCAATGATTTTTATTGCTCTTTATTATTTTTTTTTTAGAGAGGGGAATATTTTTTATCTATGGCTAGGTATCGATAATCATTTAATCTATAAGCTTAATAGCAATGTTATGGATGCAACCCCCAGCTTTGTACACGTTTACTCATTTTCTCTTATAACATGGCTTGCTCTAGGAAAAAAAAGAATAGCCTTCTCAATTCTTTTATGGTCATCCATTAACTTACTCTTTGAAGTAGGACAAACTGCAAACAAGGTTAACTTTGTCTCTTTACCTTCTTTTGTAGAGAACTATTTCTCTTATGGAGTTTTTAGCTGGCTTGACATTATAGCCATATTTTTAGCCGCCATATCTGCTTACATTACTATTTTACTTTACCGACAGAAACTTAATGATGAATAAATTATTTAATAAAACCTTAGTAAACCTAATGGTTCTCCTCTTTGGGATTTTTTTAATCTTAGCTTCTGGCGGCGGAGGTGGTGGTGATGGAGGCGGCGGTGCTATTACAGGCTCTCTCAGTTTTCTTCTTAAAGGAAGTAATATCACAATTAATGGTGCTGGCTATAACACAAGTACTGTATCCCGAAGAGGAGGAACGACGACCACCAATGGGCAGTTTTCCTATATTGCAGGTGATACCATCACATTCACTATTGACGGTAAAAATTACTCAACATCCACTAAAGCAGCGATTACTCTTGTAGATCTTATCACTGATTCAGATGAGCGCAATAATCTCAAACAAGTCCTATTATATGTTGACTCAGATAGCTCTACTGGCGCAGTAACACTTGACGCTAATAATCCATCAGGTCTGGATCAAAGCTTACCTCGTGAAGACTTTATGAAAGCCTATAGCAAGTTAACAGGCACTCTGCCTACACCATTATTTTCCCCCTCTCTTGGAGTAAACTTAGAAGCACCACAAGGGGAAGCAGACTCAGCAGGTCAGCCTATGCCTTTTGTTGATATTTACCGCACAGCACGTCCTTTTGTTGATTTGAATACTGATACTGCTCAGACAACGGTTGATAGTGATGGCTGGCCAACAGCAACGACGCTAACATCAGGCGGAACCGCTTATGCACGTACGAAATTACTACAGGGTGCATTGCATGGCTCTGTCCCTGATGGCAATTATACATTGGTTCATGAAGGCACAGGGCATATTGGTTTTGGTACTGGTATTGTTGGCTCAAACCAACCTGCTCTCTCATTAGGTAACGGTCTAACAGGAAGAACCATACCGATTACACTGAATAATGATTCTGACCCACAATCCAATGCCATTACTATGGTGATTCGTGATAACCAAATTGATGTAAAAAATATCCGTTTAATAATGCCAGGAGGAACCTGTAAAAATAACAGCACCAATGAATACAACCATTCCATTCATGTCTATAGTAGTGACGAGTGCGCAACAGGCTTTAGCTATGTCAGTTTTGTGGAACGTCTTATTGCTGACCGTAATGAAATTATTTTCAATCCTCAGTATCTTGCCTTTCTTCAGGACTTTAAAACTGTCAGAATGATGAACTTTATGGAGGCAACACCACCAAGTGCACGTTGTAGAGACTCCAATGGGAACATTTATACCTCTCCCCCAGCAGAAGGTGCTAGTGATAGTGCCACTGCCTCTTATAATTGTGTTATATCTGATTATGCTTATGGTGAATTAAGTCAATGGGAATCTCGTGCAAAAATGAGTCATGCTTCTTGGGGTGGCTCAAGTCGCACACCTAAAAATCAACGCAAAGGTGTTCCCGTTGAGGTGCTGGTAGCACTCGCTAATCAAACAAAAACCAACCCATGGTTCACCCTGCCTCATTATGCTGATGATGACTATGTTGAAAATTTTGCAACTTATGTAAAAGATAATCTTGATGCTAGCCTCAATGTCTACTTAGAATATAGTAATGAAGCTTGGAATTCTGGCTTTATCGCTTTCTACTACGCCCAAGTTAAAGGCATTGCAGCAGGATATAATACTATCCCTGCCCCATTCTCTAACAATAACTCTAGAGATGCCAACTACTTTGCTCGCTTACGCTATTACTCACATCGAGCAACAGAAATAGCCAATATATGGACTGGAGCAGGTGGTTTTGATAGTCATCGATTAATTCGTGTTGCTGCAAGCTTCCAAGGTGACACGGTACTCTCCAAGCAAATTCTAGAATTTGAAAATACCTCCTTTGATGCACTGGCTATTGCACCCTATTTTTATGGCTGTTCTCATGCAGGAGGTAGCTGTGCTGGAAAAAACACGCTTGTGAACGTAACAACAGTTGATGAGATTTTTGCTATTATTGATGATGCTACTGATCCAAGTGCCTTACAATCAACAATCAACAAAATTAGAAACCATGCAACCATTGCCACTGATGCGGGTGTTAAACTAGTGAGCTACGAAGGTGGGCAACACCTCACTTCATTGCTTGGCGGAATGGGTGAATTATCAGAAGCTGAAAAAGCAAGTCTGCGAGGGCTGTTCCAAGAGGCTAATCGTGATTCTAGAATGAAAGACCGTTATATTAGCTTGCTTAATGCTTGGAAAGACGCAGAGAGTAGTGCGCTATTTACACTCTATACACTACCACAATCTTACTATCGCTATGGAAACTGGGGTTTAAAAGAGCATCTCGGACAAAGTCGAGCCGATGCACCAAAGTATGATGCTGCAATGACCTTCCAAGAAACTATTGCTAAATGTTGGTGGAGTGGTTGGAACCGCTGTCAGTAGATAATAAAAAAGGATTACCTCGGATGAGGTAATCCTTGCTAAATAGTTATCATATTTTATTTACAATTACTTATTTCTATCATAACTATCAATACGGTAAGTAGTGATCAAGGTATCATTGCTTTCAACAACAATTAGCCCACCTTTATCTCTAAGCTTTAATAAATCCTTTCTTAGCTTATCCAAACCCTGAATTAGATCATCTATATTACGGCGACCTAATATGTGCTTATCCCCTTTAGTTACACCTAATTCAGAAACAATCTTTACCATTCTTTGAGTAACACCACGCTGATTCATTCTTTTATGCATGTGTCTTGTCTTTGACATAAGCCTGCCCTCTGTTTGTTATGATGATTGGAACTTATTACATATATTTTGTTAAATAATAGACACATAGAGACCTATTACTAAAATAGTATTCTATGTGAAAGTTTTTGAATATTGCTTTATTTTGAGTTAATAATGCTTCAACCACAGGAAATAATATCCAGCATTAATGAATGATAAAGCTTGAGTTAAACTTTTTCTAACCCTATCTATTTTGAAGTTAGTTCGTTGATGTTGCAAGCCATAAATTTATGGGCAACTATTTTTAAGAATTTTGAGCCGAGGGGATAGTAAACACTAGGTGTTCAATAAGCGCTCTTTCTGTGTCTCTAGCCATTGGGTTACCCTTCATTTCCCCGCAAAGGGTACAGCTCTGTTTCGATAGGAATGATAATTAATACCTTGCTCTGACGTTTGACACCAATGAACTTCCCTTTTATTTGTAGATATCATAAGCTATCTCAAATAACAATTTTGGAGCAGAGATGAATAAGTATATTTACTTTGGAGAAGTCGTTGATGGCTATGATATAAGAGTTTTAAATGAAAGAGAGGCACGGGCGGCTGCAGGAATATTGTTCTTTTTTGGTTTTTTGAGCTTTTTAAATAGTTTTATGTTGGGTAATTTTTTAATGACTCAATTCTTTGTTGGCTTTTTCATGTTCGACTTTATGATTAGAGTCATTAGTCCAAATTACTCACCTTCACTTTTATTGGGTCGATTTTTTGTACAAAATCAAACACCTGAATATGTAGGAGCTCAACAAAAAAAATTCGCTTGGTCAATTGGGCTTATCTTATCCATGTTTATGTTTTATCTGGTGGTGTTAAACCCTCAAATGAATCCTATAAAAATAGTGATTTGCGTAATTTGTTTGACTTTACTCATTTCTGAGTCAGCATTTTCTATCTGTATAGGCTGTAAGATCTACCATATTATTAAAAAGGAAAAAGCGACAAATTGTCCTGGTGGTATTTGTGAAATAAGATCAAAAGATCCTATTCAAACTTTTAATACTGCTCAGAAAACTATTTTTTTAGTGGCTGTTATCTTTATTATCATCGGCTTATATCTTTTCAGTGTCAATACACCAAACCATTCTGCTGCTATTAATATGATGCACTAAGAATATTAAAAATACTTGAATTGTCACTGAATTTTATACCTCTATGGCGGTAAGTGCCTTCTTTGCTTCAATTGCAGTGAGTCTCATAACGTGACGGTATTTATTCCAAAAAAGAAAAATAGACCATGAGACTAAATGAGCAGAGGAGAGAAAATTAAACCTTTGGCAAATAGTGGTTTAGAGAGGATATGAGACGGAATGAGATCGGAAAATGGCGGAGAGGCAGGGATTCGAACCCTGGGACGGGGTAAACCATCGCCGGTTTTCAAAACCGGTGCTTTCGGCCACTCAGCCACCTCTCCATTTCCAAATTGTAACGCCCTTGCGATAAGGGAGCGCGTAGGATAATCAAAACTGACCCGATGTACCAGCACTTTTTGACAAAAAATGGTTTTTTTTTTACTTTTATAAAAAACTATTCATTAAAATAATAATAATAGCACGGAATACAATAATTTGAGACAAACCTCAGAAAATCAACATTCAGTGATCTAATCTAAAATACTTTGAAAATACTGAAGCACCCTACCAAAAGTCCACAACCTATATAAAAATAACAGGCAAAAAAAAGGAGACTAATTTTTTTAGCCTCCTTTTTTCTACGAACTAAAGTCCGAGCGATAGTATTGACTCAATCATTAAGTCAAATAATCTTACTCACCTTCAGCAATTTCTTTCATACTTAAGCGCATACGCCCTTGACGATCAATTTCAATCACCTTAACGCGAACTTCATCACCTTCAGAAAGATGGTCAGATACTTGGCTCACACGCTCCTGAGAGATTTGTGAGATATGCAACAAGCCATCTTTACCTGGTAGGATAGTAACAAAAGCACCAAAGTCCATAATCTTAGCAACCTTACCCTTATAGATACGATTGACTTCAACTTCTGCCGTTATTGCTTCAATTTGCTCTCTAGCGGCATTGGCAGAGGCAACATCAACCGCAGCAATTTTAATATTACCGTCATCATCGATATTAACCATTGCGCCTGTTGCCTCAGTAATACCACGAATAGTCTCACCGCCTTTACCGATAACTTCACGAATCTTATCACGAGCAACTTTCATTGTTGTGTAACGCGGTGCAAAGTCAGAAACCTCTTCACGCGCTGTAGAAATCGCATTCGCCATTTCTTCTAGGATATATAAACGCCCTGCTTTCGCCTGACTTAATGCTTGATCCATGATCTCGCTAGTGATGCCATCAATCTTGATATCCATCTGTAGAGCATTGATACCGTTCTCAGTACCCGCTACTTTAAAGTCCATATCACCAAGATGATCCTCATCACCTAAAATATCAGACAGTACAGCGAACTCATTACCTTCTTTAATCAACCCCATTGCAATACCAGCAACGGGAGCTTTAATGGGAACACCTGCATCCATTAATGATAATGAGCTACCACAAACACTTGCCATAGAGCTTGAACCATTAGATTCAGTGATCTCAGAAACACAACGAATAGTGTAAGGGAATGACTCTTGATCTGGCATAACAGCAAGAACACCACGCTTAGCCAAACGACCATGACCAATCTCACGACGACCCGGACTACCTGTACGCCCTGTCTCGCCCACAGAAAATGGAGGGAAGTTATAATGGAATAAGAAGTTATCTTTGTAGCTACCTTCTAATGCATCAATAATCTGTGCATCACGCTCAGTACCCAATGTTGTCACAACAATCGCTTGCGTCTCACCACGAGTGAACAAAGCCGAACCATGGACACGAGGCAAAATACCTACTCTAGCACTGATACCACGAACATCCGCCACATCACGACCATCAATGCGCTTTTCACCTGAGATGATACGACTACGAACAATCTTCTTCTCTAATGATCGAAAGGCATCCATCACATCATCTTTAGAAGGTGCATCATCACCACAACATAATGTTTCAAGCAATACGGCTTTAGCTGCGTCAATCTTACCGTAACGCTCCATCTTATCCGCAGTTTGGAAAGCTTCTGTTAAAGCCACTTCTGAAACTTCAGCAACCTTTGCTGCAATCGCCTCATCTTTAACGGGTGCTTTCCAATGCCAAGCAGGTCTAGCCACTTCATCTGCTAGCTCTTGAATGGCAGTGATTGCCACTTGCATTTGCTCATGACCATACATAACAGAACCAAGCATGATCTCTTCAGATAACTGATCGGCTTCTGACTCAACCATTAATACTGCTGCTGATGTACCCGCAACCACAAGGTCAAGTGTAGAATCTTCTAATGCAGTCTTGCTAGGGTTAAGAACATACTCACCATCAATATAACCCACACGAGCTGCACCAATAGGGCCAGCAAATGGCATTCCAGAAATAGCCAATGCCGCTGAAGTACCTAGAATGGCAGGAATCTCAGGATTAACCTCTGGGTTTAATGACATTACCGTAGCAATAATCTGTACTTCATTAGTAAACCCCTTAGGGAATAAAGGACGTACAGGACGGTCAATAAGACGACAAGTCAGTGTCTCAGCTTCACCAGGGCGACCTTCACGACGGAAGAACCCTCCTGGAATTTTACCTGCTGCATACACTTTTTCTTGATAGTTAACGGTTAATGGGAAGAAGTCACGACCTTCCTCAGATTCGGTACGACCAACCGCAGTAACCAATAGTACTGTTCCATCAACATCAATCTTAATTGACCCTGTGGCTTGACGACCGATCTCACCTGTTTCCATGGTAACCGTGTTATCACCGTACTGAAATGATTTTGTAATTTTAGACATAATTTTCCTAATGTATATTGTCATTGGCAGACTGTTGAGAAATTTTCTATGCGGGTTGATTAGCTATAAAAAACTTTTCAACAACCTTCCGAAATGACGATTTAAAATAAACCCAAAGTAATGTTATTTAACAAAATTTAGATTTGATATTATCCAGAGCTGGATAAGTAATTTGGGGTAGATACAAAAACACCGTGCAAGCACGGTGTTTTATCATTAATTTAACGACGTAATCCCAATCGTTTAATTAACTCTTGGTAACGACCGGAGTCTTTACCATTTAAGTAATCAAGCAACTTTCGACGTTGATTTACCATTCGAAGTAAACCACGACGTGAGTGGTGATCTTTTTTATGTACAGAAAAGTGGCCAGTAAGGTGCTTGATATTCGCTGTTAACAGCGCAACCTGCACCTCCGGTGACCCGGTGTCTGTATCTGATTGACGATAGTCTTCTACGATTTTCGCCTTTGTTTCTGCATTCAGAGACATAGTCCTAAGCTCCAGATTAACGGTTGCAATATATCTCGATTATTCGAGACACGATTTGAGGCGTGGATTGTAACACCAACACCTCAGGTATTAAATAGATAACTACTTAATTCTTTAAAGTAATAATAACATTAATTTAAATAATGCTTTTATCATTACATAAAAAAAGGCTTGCAGGTTTAAAACGTGCAAGCCTTTAACAAATATGGCTCCTCAGGCAAGACTCGAACTTGCGACCAATAGATTAACAGTCTACTGCTCTACCAACTGAGCTACTGAGGAATAGTTGTTTCTCAACTCAAGAGAGGCGCAAAGCTTACCCTTGAACTTTTTGTAGGTCAAATGTTTTTTGATGATTAACCTGTATTTTTTTTGCACAATCGAAAATTTCAATTCCTGATTTTTTATTAGGTGCATTTTCAGATAGATAGCGCCGCCATGCTCTTGCCCCTGGTTGAGCATGAAATAAACCTAATAGGTGTCGAGTCACTTTTTTGAGTGGAATACCGACTTCCAACTGCAATAAAAGGTATTCTCGGAACAATTCTAGCACTTCATGACGAGACCGCTGCGCATTTTTCTGCCCATAAAAACGCTGATCAACATCGATTAATAAATAAGGGTTATGATAAGCCTCACGACCTAACATCACTCCATCAACCTGCTGCAAATGTTGCTCAGATGCATCGAGTGTTGTAATACCCCCATTAATAATGATCTCTACCTCAGGGAAATCTTGTTTCAATTGATACACTAAAGGGTAATCTAACGGAGGAATATCCCGATTTTCTTTCGGACTTAAACCTTTTAACCACGCCTTACGCGCATGAATAATAAAAGTATGACAACCTGCCGCTGAAATCTTCTCAACAAACTCAGTTAACTGCTCATAGGAATCATGGTCATCAACACCAATACGATTTTTTACCGTAATAGGAATCGAAGGTGCTGCGGATTGCATTGCATCAACGCACTCAGCAACGATATCAGGATCTTTCATTAAACACGCCCCAAAAGCCCCCTTTTGCACACGATCACTAGGACAACCAACATTAAGATTGACCTCATCATAGCCATAAGCTTCAGCCATTCGTGTGCATTCGGCAAGATCCTTAGTATCACTACCGCCTAATTGAAGGGCAACAGGGTGCTCTGCCTCATTAAATTTTAAATAACGATCACGATCACCATAAATCAATGCACCCGTCGTCACCATCTCACTATAAAGCAAGGCATGTTGAGTCATGAGACGCATAAAATAGCGCTGATGGCGATCCGTCCAATCTAGCATGGGGGCAATGGAGAATGTTCTATCAATAGTTTTCAACAACTTATAACCCTATTATATTTAACAAGTCACGGCAATGGCTAACAGCTCTTGAGGTGTTAGTTCTTTAATATCCTGACGATCAACACCCAGCTCTATACCAAGAAAATCTAACACTATCATTAAATTATCGATTACCTTACTAGAATCCAAAGCTTCTGCATGTGTGTGTTTACTCAACTTCTGCCCTTCTTTGTTCAACATGAGTGGCAAATGATAGTAATCAAGCGATGAATAAGACAATAATTGTTGTAGATGAATCTGACGCTGAGTATTTGTCTGTAAATCTTGCCCGCGTACAACCTCAGTAATCCCTTGCATCTCATCATCCACCACGACAGCGAGCTGATAAGCAAAGTAACCATCTGAGCGTTTAATAATAAAATCACCCAGCTCTGATTCTAAGTGCTGACATTCCTGTTGAGTATTAAAATCAGTAAAGCAAATCGGCTGATTATGAGTTCGTACTCTAATAGCACCTTGGTGAGAAAAGCTGAGTTGCTTCTCTCGACAATTACTTGGATAAATTACCCCGTGATCACCCATCACCGCGGTTTTTCTTAGAAATTGACGAGAACACTCACAAAGATAAGCATCACCCTGTGAAATTAATTGCTCCAATACCGCTTGATAAGCCTCAGTACGATCCTGTTGGTATAACACTTCACCATCCCACTCCAAGCCATGATCTTCTAGTGAGCGTAAAATACCCTCCATAGCTCCTGATACTTCTCGCAGAGGATCAAGGTTTTCCATGCGAACTAACCATTGCCCCTGCTGTGACTTAGCACGGAGATAGCTTCCTACTGCCGCAACAAGAGAGCCTAAATGAAGCAGCCCTGTTGGTGATGGAGCAAAGCGTCCAATATAATCTGTCATGGTTCTAAAAATCCTACGTGTTGGGTAAATAAGCTTTATCAATCATTATCAATGCATGAGTGTGCTCCAGCGTTTCATTAAATACCACAGATCATTTAAATCACAAATCATTAAACCACAGCCACAATTTTATCCCACATAACCAACCTGATGTGTCAAAGGGGTCGATAAGTCAATATGATGTTCCAGTGCCAGCTCATTCACCAGTGCTAGTATTTGATGTCGGATCATCGGAAGCTCTGCCACTTGTTTAGTATAATAAAACATCCGCCATTCTACGGCATGATCCCCCACATCATGTATCACAATATCTATTTGTTGGTTTTGCTCTATTGCAATCTCTTTATCTATTTTTATTTTATCAAAGACTTCTAAAAACAATTGCTTCACTTTATCTGGTTTAACATCATAACCTATTTTAAATGATAAGGATTCACGCAAGCCCTTGGCAGAAGCAAACTTTGATAGATTATGTACGGTAAAATCACGCAGACGAGAGTTTCTGATCATCACTCGATGATTATCAACAATATGAAGCAAGATAGTATGGAAAACTTTTATTTTATACACTCGTGCATAAATCGGTTCTTCACCTTTAATCAAGATGACATTATTTTCTTCCAAGATATTACTATGAAGAATAATTAAGCCACTGAACATATCAGGCGCCCAAACGTTATTTGTTAATGCCAAAAATACACCAATAAAACCGATGACCCCACCTGCTTGCAATGCTGAGTCATAACCTAGCAATTTTACAATCATTAATAAGGCAATAATACTGATGAGTACGCCACCCAATAGCGCCATTAAGCGTGATTGGTAGGTGGCAATATAGTATGTTTTATTATCAACCTCTCGCTTCTTACCATAATTATGAAGGGTAAAATAACCCAAGATTTGGATCAATAAATAGGTACCATAAAGAATCCCCATTGTGCCCATCAATTTTATCGAATAACCACTAAAATCTGTATCTTGATTTTTATAATAAAGATAAGAGTACAACATAAACAAACTAAGGCTACGCAAGAGGTTAACTCGAAATTCCATCGCCTCCGCATTCTTCACTTTATGAGAGAAAAAACGTAAAACAGTCCCTGAGAAAATGAATAACAACACATTAGCAATAATCAATAGCGTGCTGTATAAATCTAGGTTGATAATGATAGTAATAATTTCAGGCATAATAAAAGGGGACGAGTTGGTTTTGATTTTCTTAGCTGAATATTACCACTGCTCTAACTAAAATGCCTCAATAAACACTGGAGGATCAAGACATGCATTTCCATCGAGGATAATGGGAACGAGATAAAAATAAAGGTCTGTTGACTAAACACTTGGGTTAATAACATTGACGGGCAAATGCTGAAAGTGTTTATCCAAGGTAACAATATCAACACGATGCTTTCTTGCAACCACCGCAATTAATGCATCCGTTAACGGTAGTGTAATGCCTTTGCGCCGTAAATCTTGCAGTAATAGCCCTGCTTCATTCCATAATGCTTCATCACAAGGTAATGATTCAATGCTTGAAAAGAGCAGGTTTAATTGTTGATTTTCTTTCTTGCCTTTTGCTCCTTGTAATAACTCTGCCTTTACAACACCACAAAGCAAGGCTTTATCCATTTCAATAGCCTCTGCAATCATATCCCCCAAAATTCCTTCTGGATAACGAAGAAAATCAATCCATGCACAGGTATCAAACAAAACGTTATCACTCATTCTGCTTGCTCCAATGCCCTCAACGCTCGCCAATTGTCGATAATATTAACCTTACCACGCAAGGCTAATATTTTATTTTTTCGTTGCTGTTTTAAATAAGAAGCTAACGCCATCCTGATCGCTTCTGAACGATTTTTTTGGTCTGTTAATTTCATGACTTCAAACAAAATACACTCATCTATATTTAATGTTGTTCTCATCTTTCACTCTCACTTAAATCATATTTATTTTAGAATTATAGCATACGAAAATAAAAAAAAGAGATGATAAATTAATTTAAAACAGAGGAAATCACACCTCGTTCCTAGATAGTCCTGCTTGATAATTTGACTAAATGTACTAATACCAATGGGAAGTTTTTTCATCTGCTTTCTCTGCTAATGTTTAGGGTAAATATAGCATAGGTTGTTGATGTGATACGGTAGTATTGTTGCCGCAATATTTCCTGCCTGCACTTTTCAGCATCACCTAAATGACCATTACCACCACTCTTTCGAGATAAATAATATCTTGAAAAATAGAGAGTATTTTTAAATACTATAACTCAGAGTACAGCCTAGCCAGATTTTTTTCCTCAATATTGATGTACTTCGTGGATCACTACTACGCCATTCAACAATCCCATTAAACGTATAATAAGCTTCCTTACCTTCCTTTTTCTTCTTCTTCATCGTGCTTGGCAAAGCATAAAAATTCAAAAAGTTCTTATTATCATTATAAACAAGAGTATAAACACCCTCTTTCATATTCACTGTCATCCATGAGTAGGGATTATTTTTATTCGTTTTACTATTATATTGTGGTAAATACTGGATACTTTTTTTATCAATGGTAAATGTCCCTCCTTGAAAATGTCCTTGGATATCTTGGTCAAGAAAGGTCAGAGTGGTTCGCCCTGAGCCTGATTTACATTGAATCACCGCATCGCTACTTCCTGCATAAACAGGATGACTGATGACGGTTATTAGTAATAAAAATAGTATTTTTTTTATATTCATTATCGAGTGCTCAACATAGTGGGGTTTAGGCGGGTATATAGGTATACTTTACAGACTCTACTCTACTCGTAAAATATTTTCACTTAAATCTTTAAAAATCATTCTCATAGGGTAAATATAAATGAACTGCTATTTTATTGGTTTTTCAATCAGTTCCTAGACAATACTTTTTCTTTTTAAAAAAGGACAAGCAAATGATAGCAATGATAATTTCTATAAAAATGACTGAATTCTATTGATAAATAAGCTGGATAGGAGTAAATAACTGACTCTAAATTCTAAAGAGCTTACCCCATGCGTATACTTCACACCTCCGATTGGCATTTAGGTCAAAATTTTATGGGGAAAAGCCGTGCACCTGAGCATCAGGCTTTTCTTGCTTGGATACTAAAGCAAATAGAAATCCATCAGGTCGATGTGCTCATTGTTGCAGGAGATATTTTTGACACAGGAACACCACCCAGTAATGCACGAGAAATCTATAACCGTTTTATTGTTGATATCCAAAGTAAACAATGCGAGTTAATCATATTAGGCGGTAATCATGATTCAGTTGCAACGTTAAATGAATCAAAAGACTTATTAGCCTGTTTAAATACGCGGGTAGTGTCGGGTGTCTCTGATAATCATGAAGCGCATGTTTTTGCCTTAAAAAATCGCTCAGCTGAGGTGGCGGGTATTTTATGTGCTATTCCTTTTATCCGCCCACGGGATGTATTACGGAGTAAAGCGGGTCAAAGTAGTGAGGAGAAACAACAGGCGATACAACAAGCGATTCGTAATTATTATCATACCCTTTATGCTGAAGCTAAAAAACTTCGTGATAACTATTCACAGGACATACCGATTATTGCTACAGGGCATTTAACCACCGTAGGAGCCAGTACTTCAGAGTCGGTACGTGATATTTATATCGGCAGCTTAGAGGCTTTTCCTGCTAAAGATTTTCCACCCGCAGATTATATTGCTTTGGGTCATATTCACCAATCACAATTAGTCGCAAAATCAGAACATATTCGTTATAGCGGCTCCCCTATTGCCTTGAGTTTTGATGAAACAAGACAGAAGAAAGCAAAATCCATTTTATTAGTTACATTTGAAAGGGGCAAATTCTCACAGGCTACACCATTAGAAGTGCCCTGCTTTCAGGCAATGCGGGTCATTAAAGGTAACTTAAAAAGTATTAAAGAGCAGTTATCTAGCCTACTGGATGATTATCAGCTTAAGGAAGGTAAAACGCTTTGGCTAGAAATTATTATCTCTGCTCAAGAGGGATATCTCGATGATTTACACCATCGTTTACAAGAAATAACCGCCGACTTTCCAGTGGAAATTTTACGATTACGTCGTGAACAAAGCCATCAACAAGCTAGCCTACACATTGAAGAAAAAGAGACTTTAAATGAATTAAGTGTTGAAGATGTCTTTGAACGTCGCTTAAGTGAAGAATCATGGGAAACCCAAGAGGATAAGCAACGTGTGGAACGTTTAACCGTACTATTTAAGCAGGTTGTTAATGAACTATCAGAGGATGACAAATAATGAAAATACTCAGTCTACGTTTTAAAAACATCAACTCACTACGAGGTGAGTGGACAATAGATTTCTCGGTAGAGCCATTTAATAGCAATGGATTATTTGCCATTACAGGCGCAACAGGTGCAGGAAAAACAACAATTTTAGATGCTATTTGTCTTGCTCTTTATCATCAGACCCCACGCCTTGCAGTATCACCTAGCAAAAATCAACTCATGACACGCGAAACAGCCGATTGTTTAGCTGAAGTAGCGTTTGAAGTAAAGGGAGAAGGGTATCGTGCATTTTGGAGTCAACGCCGTGCACGCAATAAGCCTGATGGGAAATTACAAGCACCAAAAGTTGAATTAAGCCTCATTAAAGGCGGTAAAATTCTGGCAGAGAAAGTCCGTGATAAAGACGCACAAATCACCAAAATTACAGGATTGAATTTTGCACGTTTTACTAAATCAATGTTATTGGCTCAAGGAGGTTTTGCCGCATTTTTAAATGCAAAATCGGATGATCGTGCAGGCTTATTAGAAGAACTCACGGGCACTGAAATTTATAGTCAAATTTCACAAAAAATCTTTGAGCATTACCGTGAGTCTAAAAGAGAATTAGAGCGTTTAAATGCTCGATCAGAGGCTGCTAACTTACTGCCTGATGAAGAAAAAGAAAAGCTTGAATACGAACAAATCAACTTAAATAAAACGGTTGAACAACAGCAAGTACAACAGGAAATCGTACAATCACAGCGGCAATGGTTAGCACGTTTGCTTGAATTAAATAGGGAAAAAAGCCGTCTTGAAAATGAAGTCGCAACTGCAAATTTAGCGATGGATAAAAAACAGAATGAATTAGAAACATTACAACAGAGCAAGCTTGCTGAACAACTCCGCCCTTATTATGAAAAACAAGTACAGGCACAGGCGCAACTAACGGATACCAATAGCCAATATCAACAGCAAAATAATCAATTAAAAAGGGTATTAGAACATCAATATGAGTGCAAGACAGAGCAACAACAGGCAAAGACACACTATGAAAAAGTACAAAGCACACAACAGGCAACTGAAACTCAAATAGTCGATACTTTAATTCCTTTAGAGCAAGAGATTAATTTTTTAAAACAGCAACTTGAGCAACTAAAACAAAAGAAAGACGCCAGTACGAAAAATTTAAAAAATAGTCAAGAAGAACAAGAAAAATTAGAGAAAGAACAACGTCATCATTTTGAGCAACAGGCATCAGCGAAGACCTATCTTAATACTCATAAAGAACAGCAAGCATTAGGTGAAAAACTTCCCTTATGGAAGGAGCAATTATCACAACGACAAGGGTGTTATCTTCAATTACAAAAAACAATCGAAAAGTCACAAGACACTAAGAAAAAACTTCAACAATATAAAAGTCTTATTGATTCAAAACAGCTAGAACTTAAAGACTCTAGGCAGTTAGCAACAGAAAGTAAAAGTTCCTTGGAGCACTATCAAGCGGATTTTACTCAGCAATTTTCTGTGTTTAATGCCGATGTTATGACTCAACAGCTCGATAATATTCAGCAAAAAAAATCACCGCAATTAACACTTAAAAACTTATCGCGTGACTACCATAAATTATTCACTCAGCAACAAAAAGAACAGCGCAATATTGAAACGTTAACAATACAATTAACTATTGAAAATACACAGGTTGAAAGTTTACGAAGGCAATATAAACAGTGCCACCAAGAAATTTTTGATCTCACAAAGTTATTAGAACAAGAGCAGCAAATAGCGGATTTGAGTGATTACCGTGATCGTTTACAGGCAGATGAAGCTTGTCCATTATGTGGCTCAAAAAAACACCCAGCCATTCGTCATTATCAACAATTAGATGTACCAAAAACACAACGCCGACTAGAAGATAAAGAGCAGGAATTAGAGGGTTTAAGAAAACAGGGGCAACATCAAGCAGCTGATTATGCTGTGACAGAAAATAAGTTAGAAAGTGCACAGAGTAATCTAGAGAAATGTCAGATTGAACTCGCTGATTGTCGTCAAGAATGGGGGGATTGTAATGAAGCATTGCAGTGTCATTTAGATATTTTATTACCCAATCAACTTCAAGATTATTTACAACAATCTCAGCAAGAAGAACAAGGTATTAAGCAACAATTGCAAGAGTATAGGCAAGCAGAAAAGCAATTAGCAAAGAAAAAAAACACCTCGATGACACATCAGCAAGCATTAAAAGATCAACAACATGCTGTCGAAATTAAGCAAAATAAACAACGCTCTCTCCAAGAACAATATTTATCATCAAAAAATGAGTGTGAGCAGCTTCAAATGACTCTCTCAACGCTTGAAAGTGATTTGAAACAGCAGTTATCAGTGTTTAATTTTGCTTTACCTGAGCATCATCAGGCTTCTAAAGCACTGGGTGATTGGAATCAACAGTGGGAAATTTATCAAACACAGGAAAGGTCTTTAGCTAGCGCTGATAAGACATTAACATCTCTTGCTTTGCATTTACAAAAGAGTCAGGTGATATTGGAAACGCTAGAGAAAAATGTACAAGATCAAAAGGAACAATATGCCCAATCGAATAGAAAATGTTTAGCGAAAGAGAAGCAATGTCAGCAGGATTTTGGTGAGAAGTCTTCTACTGAAATTCGTTTATTGCTTCAAAAAGAGAGTCGTTATGCACAACAAAGCTTAGAGGAAAAACAGGCTTTATTCGCTAATCAACAACAGGCGAGCAAAAAGCTAGAGGGGACAACTGAAACCTTAAAGCGCGCACAACAAAAGCAACAAAGTGATATCGATGAATACTGTCGTGTCTGGACAGAAAAATTAGCACAAAGCCCTTTTGAGAAGGAAAGTAATTTTTTATCAGCATTATTGAATGAGAGACGGCGGCAACAATTATCTGCCTTAAAAACACACTTAGATAAAGCACAGCAAGAAACTAAAACAAAGTTTCAAGTCATAAAAAAGCAGCATGAAAACCACTTGTCACAAGCATTATCCACTGAAAATAATAGTGAATTGAGTCAAGATGAACTAGAGCAACAAGATATTCAACTGAAAGAGAGTATCCGAGCACTTAATATACGTTTGGGTGAGATACAACACTCTTTATCCAGCAACCAACAGTCTCGATTATCACAGCAGGCTTTATTCGCCTCGATTAAAAAGCATCGATGTGAACATGATGATTTGGAGTATTTGAATAGTTTGATAGGTTCTGCAGATGGTGCAAAATTCCGTAAGTTTGCGCAAGGTTTGACGCTTGATCATTTAGTCTATTTATCGAATAAACAACTGATTCATTTAGATAAACGTTATTCATTAAAACGTAAAGAAGGTGACTCATTAGAGCTACAGGTCGTTGATAGGTGGCAAGCCGATAGTCAACGTGATACTAAAACCCTTTCTGGAGGTGAGAGCTTTTTGGTCAGTCTGGCATTGGCATTGGCGCTATCAGATTTAGTCAGCCACAAGACGAGCATTGATTCACTCTTTTTAGATGAAGGTTTTGGTACACTGGATAGTGAAACATTAGAAATCGCACTGGATGCCCTTGATAACCTTAATGCTGGTGGGAAAATGATTGGCTTAATCAGCCACATTGATGCAATGAAAGAGCGTATTCCTGTGCAGATTCATGTGAAAAAGCTACAGGGTTTAGGAATAAGTGAAATTTATATTAAAAACCTTGGTGTCATGAAAAAGTATATTTCTTATGGGGATAAAGCCGCTGATTTGAAAGTCAGTGAGAGGGTATGATTAGAGTCATTAGAAGCTGAAGGTTGATGGCATGCTATTCTTCTAAAAAAAGGCAAATATCACCAAATTTTAGAACCTTCAGCAGTTCTCGTTCCTATAGCATAGTAAAATCTTGTAAAAATAGAAAGTACCTTAAAAGGATACTTAAAGCAAAGGTAAGCATATTCTTTAGAAAAAAAGGATCTTTGAATCAAGCTAATCAAAAAAATGAGAAGCTTGATTTCATAACTATTGTTCAAAATCACCTTACTAGAACTATGATGATCTTATTCAGCAGTTCTTATTTCATAGTACCTATAAAATAAATTGATGATAATTTAAGTCTAAAGCCTTAATTTTCTATTGCAACTTTATAACTCTATAACTCAAACGGGAACTGCTGGATCTTGTCCTTTGAACCCCCTCCATTACACTTATATATGATATTGTTGAACTTATTGACTTTAGATCATTATAGATTACTGCATTTATATCATCAATTTTTTCTTTATAACTACCAATCTCAGACAGCCATATTTCATTTTGTTCTTCATTATTAGAGCTATCTTCCCTAAATAGCTGACGTTTAAAGATATTATATTGCTTACTAACACTATTCTTCATTTCATTTAAAAACTCAACTGCCGTTTCTGCATCGACTAAAAATGAATGATAATAATCTACCTCTGACTTAATGCCAGATAGCTTTATATCTATTTCTTTTAAGCTAGTGTTAATTTTACTCAAAATACTTGCTTCATTATTTTTAATATACTGTTTATGCAAGAGTTCAATATTTTCAATATGGCTATTAAAATCATCAATAAACACAGACATTTCTGCTAATTTTTTTCCAATAAAAACCACTTTATTTATTTTTTCAATAGAACTTGAAATACCTCCTGGAACTATAGATGATGTTAGATCTAGAACTGTGTCTACATAGGACTCATACTTAGGGTCTATTTTTTCAAGTTGACTACCAATATCACCATTCCTGTACTCTAATACTAGCTGATTAATAACTTTAAAATGATGACTGTATTCTTTAGAGCTTTGCCTCAAACTTAATAAGTTACTGGATATATTATCATGCATAATATCCTCTGTTGACCTTTG
>JAGLEV010000021.1 GCA_023144895.1 Thiotrichaceae bacterium | reverse complement strand
TAGAAAAAACACTTTCATCTGAAGGCACTAGACCTGTCAAGCGTACTATTTTCTCAGCCGCTTGCATGGCATCAGGGTAATCTTCTAATGCATATTCTGCATCCATTCCTTTTTTTAACAAACGACACCATTGATTAACTAAACCCGCATTGGAGGTGATTTCTTGGGTTTCAGAGCTATGAGGAAAATAGGTTTCTAATTCACGACTGGCTCTCTTTTTATCATCTAATAGATAATCATCTAGCTCACTATCAATAGGATAAATTTCATTACCTTGCTCATCTTCTTGCCACACACCTGTACTAAGAATATTGGTTTCTCGCTCCAACCAGAGTCGGGAGACATGCAATTGCCGTCCACTGTTTTCAATAACAATAACCCGTTTACCAATATCTCGATAACGTAAAGCTTGAGCAAATAAGTGTTGTAACCATTTTTCACAGTAGCGTTTGTAGTCATCACTTTTTTCAAGTTGGCGCACCGTCTTGATCAAAAAAAATAAGGTTTTACTGCTTTTAGGTTGATGCTTCAATAAATGAGGCTTTCGATGCCCTTGATTACTTTTATGATTGATTAAAACTTGCCAATAAAGCCCTGCGGTATATATCGCGTGTTTATCTAAATCACCAAAATAAGATTGTTCTGTCTCGCTTGCTTGTTGCTCAACTGTTTTGCTGACAATGGCTGTTAAATCTTGGATACTTTGCCTGCTATTTTGATGTAGCTTTGCCCAATTTTTTATTTCTCGTTGCCAAGAATTGCGTAACTCACTGGCAGAATCAATACAGACAAAAACCTGCCCATCTTCTCCTCGTCGTGCCGCACGCCCATAACGCTGTAGAAAATTCATTGGCTCAAAGCCTGCTTCCATTATCATCGTATTCGCTTGGCGAAAGGTGACCCCCATTTCGATGCTAGCAGTCGCTATTAAAATAGAATAATCATCAGGCTTTTGATGTTTACCAGTATGAAAGCCACAGCGCATAACATGATTACGACCACTATCGTCAATACTATTAATAACAAGTACCTGATCAGGATCAATGCCTACTGTACTAAATATTTTTGCTAAACCCTCTAAGTCACGCCGTAACGTACCCAGTGCATTATAAATTATCACCACTTGTCGATCTGCACGAGCTTCTTTCTGAATGAGGTCTAGCTGCTGATTGATTACCGTTTTTAGATCAATATCATCCGAAAAGCTTAATTTAACATCACCATGTAGTGGGCGGGCATCAGCATCATCAACAAGAGTTTCCTTTAGCTCTTTGATATTTTCTTCTGCCACGCCTAATGCTAGTAATACAGGTTTAATATTGACAGGAGTCGCTGATAAAAAACTCACACTGGCACTACCAAAATAAGGGGCTAGCTTGGCAAATAATGCTGCCATCCCAAACCCGCGTGATTCTATGCTATGAAACTCATCAAAAACAATATGATCAAATCCATCAAGCACATCAAAAACACCCATACCTGCATGACCACAATCTAAAGAACGAGCTATCAACAGATAACTTAGTACCTCAGGAATAGCAATGATCATTTCACCTTCTCTTGTGGTCGAGTCTAAACCCTGCCATTGGCGAATACGATAACCTCGAATATTATCAATACCCTCTTCCCGTAAACGTATCGTCTCATCTGAACTCCAAACAGCCACTTTTTTTTCTGCTAATTGTGAACTCCAGCCTTCCTCCTCAACCAAGTCATTCATCAACCCAGCCGCTATGTTTTGTGCTAAACGACGTGTTGGTACGATAAATAAAATACGTTGCTGATATGCAATCAAACCTTTTTGAAAAGCATAAGTTTTACCCGCTCCTGTCGGTGCATCAACAATACGCACCTTGGCAGGATCGGTTAATAAAGCCTGTTGCAAAGGAGATAAACCAGAACTTGTTCTAGCGACAGAGTGTTTAGCAATAGTAAGGCTTACTGCCATTGTTGTACCTCCTCTAATGCCTCTTTTAGTGGAATTTCAGCAGTGAGTTGTAAGCTATGTAAAAGATAGCGATCAACCGATAAATTACGTTTAAAAAGCACAGCTGTTGAAGCATTTAAACGCACTGACTTTTGCTTTTGCTTAGTTAGGCGCACCATCCCATTGCGGTGTAGACCTATTCGAATGATAATTTCTTTCAACCCTGTTGCTTTAAAAGGATCAAAACCAAATAATGCACCTTGAAAAACAACACCTTGTGGTACTTCTTGCGTGCTAAAAAAATCTTTAAAATTACCTTTTTTAGTTAAATTTTGTAGCTTTGTTTTATAGCCTCCATCTTCTGTTAAATTCAAACGACGAATGATAGGCGGGAGTAATTCGGGTGTTTTTGTCATAAAAACCGAACTACGCCAAGGCATTGAGTGCCAATCACGTAAATAGTCTTTGCTGGGTAAAGCCACTCTTGCTTGCATCATTCCGAGACTAGAGGCTAAACCAAAAGCAATCGCATTATCGCTAATCAACTCAGGTAAGGTGGCAGTGCCTCCTTGTACCATTAAAGAATGGTAAGCAAAGGGGCTTAGTGTTTCAGCACGAATACCGATGCTTATTGCCTTCATTAGTTAAACCATTGATCAAATAATTCACCCACTTTTGGAGCAGATGCTTTGTATTCTTGCTCTAACTCACTACCCTCCTGATTAAATGCATCCACTAATTGTTGTTGCCACTGTTCTACTTCTTTTCCTTCAATAGCCAACTTGTGGTCACTTGATAAAATAGGATGCATTGCATCACGTACCCCATCGACTGACGTTAAATCAACGTCCTCTTCCTCGCTAAGCTGGGTTAAAAGTTCATACGGTGAACTGATCGCCTTTTCAAATTTATCAGCATACAAGCCCACAACATGGGTGCGAATATTAGAACCTGTTACCGAAGTTTGCCCGCCATAGCTACCTGCTATCCCCACACTCAGTAATAGATGCTTTAAACCCATTTCAGGCAGTACTTTTCCACGTGTTGATAACACTTGTAACATTAAGGTGTTTGGTTTTATAAAGTGTCGGGTAAACAGGTTGGAACTATTTTTCTTTTCCTCAGCATCAAATAATGTGCCATCTTCCATTGCTGAAATATGAAAGGATTCATCCACACATTGATCCTTAGGCAAGAGACTTAAGCCATCAGAGTAATTAACTGCCGCTCTAACGGGTAGCACTACTTTTCCTTTCATTGCAGAATCACCAAATACCAAAGTATTCAAATCAAAGGCTTCAGAGGGGTTTTGCTTTGCTCCAATAACAGTTTTATTTTGTGGGAAACGCCCCCCGACACCTAATGCACGTAAAATTTGTAAACCTCGCCCTCGTTCTGGGTACTTAAATTTATTAGGAACAGCACGCACATACACATCATTTAATTTTTGAATATCAATATCAGTTATTTCCTCTTCTGAATTACGAAAAACAACAGGTGCAATCGCTTCTCTTATTAAAACAAGACTGACAGCACCCAAGTTTTTTAATTGAGGGTGTATATAACTATCTTTTTTAGTCCCTGCGCTTTCTGTTACTAAAGTATCTATCGAGGCAAGGTAAGGGTTTAGGGTTTTCATATTTATCGTCCTTTATTTCTTAATATAATTGTTGGTACTAAAATGACCTGTCTTTAATTTGTGGTACTGGTTTCATTCTTTTTATCACGACTGGCTTGTAGAAAAGCCATGCGGTATACGCTGCTTAATAAACGTCGTGTGGTTTGACTGGGTGGACGTTGCTTTAAAACAGCACTCCAAACATCGTCAACAAATTGGGTGGAAAAGTGAATACATTCATCTCTCAATCGCGCTCCATTGCGGTATTGCTTGGAACACATTTTATCTTTACGCACAAGATTAGTTTCTAAATCACTGGCAATGCCATTAATTAAACTGGCTCTATCACTTTGTTGAACTGCTCTTAAACCGCAGGCTGCTTTTAGGGTTAAATTAAATACCAATAATTCTTCACTTGTTGATACATTTCCATAAGGTGCACGTTGTAATTTAGCCGCTGACTTTCCTAACTTGACTAATGCGCCATCTTCTTCACTCATATTATTTTCCTTCACTAGTTCAATATAATCGTTTAATAATTGATTTTTTAACACCACCGACTTGCTTTCGCGATCACGCAAGTGACACCAAGCTAAACAAGCCGCTTTAAATCGTGTTTTAGGGTTGGCATAACGTCTAAATACATCATGCCCCAAGCCATTTTCATTGATTAAATCATTGGCTATTTTTAACTGTTGAATTGCTACAGGTATCTGCTCGATACGAAATTCTTTATACCCCAACAATAAGTACAATACAGGTGGCATCGCATCGTAATAAAAAAAGGCTTTTTGATTGACAGGTAAACCACGAAATACATGAATAGGTCGTCCTATGCGTAGGCAGGAAGAGAGCAATAATCTCAAGGTGTTTATTTGATCAACTAATTTAACTGGCATTAACTCAAACCGTGCCATACGGTAACGCCGCCGATAGACTTCCAAGCCAAGATAATTAACTTTGCCTTTTTGAATTTTTTTACGGGCTAGATCATAGATTGATAACGCTTGAAAATTGGCTTCATCCGTTAAAACTAGTGCACTAAACAAACCTGTTGTTACAGGAGATGAAATTAAGCTAGGTACGCCTGAAGATTTTCCTCCTTGCTGTTTAAATGCCTTGCTACGCAATTTATATTCTGCAATAGAAATATCACTAATATGTACACTGCCTTTAGGGGCTGATGATACTGTTTCGGGTCGCCCTGTTCTCCCTGCAAAAGCTGAAACCTTTACCCCGTGTAGCTTCATTTTATCTGCGATAGTGATATTGGTTGGGCTATCCGTAAAAATACAATGACCTGTTCCTTTCACTGAAGAGTGGTATTCACCTTGCATAAGACGCTTAAAGTGTTGTTCGATATTGCCTAAAATCTGTGCGCCTTGATTTTCAATCATGTCACGCAAGCCTAATTGTGTTTCATTGCCTTCTAGCCATATTTTCAACAAGCCATCATTGCCCCATATAGACTCCTGTAATGCTTCTGATTTACTTGCTAATACTGTTGCCCATAATGCCAATAAGGTACTACGTGATTGGCGAGCTTTTTCCTCAATATTGCTGATCCATTCGGGAACATCCTCTGCAACAATTGCTATTAGCTGATCTTCTCGTTGTGCATAATTAGGCACTTTTTTATTCGCTCGTGTCTTTAAATTTAACAGTAACGATAAGCTTGCTGATTGATTTAAAAAATTTGCCGTCAAAGCCTGTTGCTTCAAGGTTTCGGGGTCAGGATAAGGACTTAATGTTTGCCCTGTACTTTTAGGCCATTGCGGCTTTAAACCAATATCGCCTAATAGTTCATCCATCGGCTCAGTGATTGTTTCTACAAGATAACGCTTAATGGTAAAAATTCTACTGAGATTTTGATATTCTAAATGACTAATAAACTGCTGATACTCTTCATAATTAGGTTGTTCATTAATTAATTCTGGAACACCTACCATAGAAATATTTAAATACAATGAAAAGGGTAAACCTTTACAAAAACGAGTTAATGCCGCTTGCTTAATAGCCTCTGCTTCAACCGTTGGTAAGAGCATAAATAAACGCCCATCCTGATGTACTTCTATTAAAGGTGGAATACCTGATTTACGTTTACATTCAATAGAAAGGTAGCGTTGCAACTCATCTAATAAAAAAGGGTGGTGTGGATCAAATAGCTCCACCACTTGCCATTGACTTAATATATCAAAATGTAAACTTTGTTCTTTTTTAAGACGCTCAATCAGCTTATTTAAGCCACCCTCAGCGCCATGCTCACACCAAATACCATCCAACTTATCGGCTAATTTCACATAGTTCTTAATATCATTTTGATAATTTCTATGGGGTGAAACAACAGGTCTGTGGCGGTGTGCTTGTGACTCTTCAGCCTGCTCTATTAAAAAACGCACCTGATCAGCACTGAGTTCTGCTTTACCTTGCAAAAAATCATTTAAGCCATAGTGCTTTAATGCCTTTTCTACTAACTCAAGGGGAATAGGCTCATCACGCACTATTTTTTCCATTTTATCGAGATCATGTAAGAAAGCGATCACCGCAATAACATAAAGACGTTCTTGCAAATCCTCACTATTCATCTGTTCATTTAGCAATAACAAATCCATTGTTGCTAACATCAGCGCACCCCGTGTGACGGAAAGCAGATGATCTAATAAGGTAATATTGGTGTTTTTTAAATAGCTTGCTTGTTTTTTAGGATTATTTGTCCAACCTCCTTTACCACTAATCGACACTAAATAAAGTGTTGAAATATCGGTTTCGTTAGACTTTTTATTATTTTCTTGTTTTGCATAAACACGCTGAGTTTGTCGATCATTAATGACATATTTTTCAATCACATCTTGCATAAAGTGTTCATACACGACTTTAGCCGCATCATTGGCTTTTTGAAATACTTTACTCATCGCCCAACTCCTTGTTCTAATAAACCTAAGCATCCAAAACCATTACGATTTTTCTCCCCAATGCCCGCATACCATGCAAAACGTAAATCTTCCTCACTGCCCGCTAACACTAAAGGGGCTTGTAGCCCCAATACAAAGCTACGTTTGCCATTGGCAAATTTCTTTACGGTAATACAGCTCGCATGTTTAGGATTAGCACGTAAGTACAATGGATCAGCTTGTATCATTAGCTTAACTTCACGCTGGGCTAGTCGAGATAAACGGTGATTAACTGCCTCTGCTAGCTCAACTTTATTAAAATCAGTATGCCATTGCTTGCCTTTGTTATTTCTATCTCGAATTAATAAAGGTGATAGCAGTAAGACATTCATAATGCCCTCTATAGGGGGAATCGGGTCTGTCTCAATACTGATATTAGCCTCAGAAAAATCAATCCTTTCTTGTGAGTAACCACGGGTCTTTTTGATTTGAGCAGGTTTTATTTTTGCTAAATAATTTGCTAGCTTTTGATCGGTAGTGCTAATGATCAGTGTATGTGCATAACGCACTTCTTTCTCTGCTCTTCCTAATGCTGCGAATGTCCAAGGTTTTGCTTTTTCTCCGATAATCATTTCAGGGCTTGCACCTGCTACGATGAGTGCATTTATAATCGCATCATGTAATAAGTCATAATGACTATAAGGTTGGCTGTGTCTTGGAGGGAGTTGAATTTTCAATCTAAGCATTTTAAGGTGTTTCCTGCAGTCGTTTCAGTGCGCTATAATCTATCACATACTTTCAACCATAGGAAATACCTACTAGCAATGAAACATGACACACAAAGACGATTTGCTTATATTGAAACCTGTTTATACTGGGGAAATGGCTTAACAGCAGGTCATTTAGGAAATATATTTGATATTGCTCGACAGAATGCCCAAAAGGTGATTGAACGCTATAGAGCATTGCATCCTGATAATTTATATTATGATGCCAGTAAAAAGCGACACTGCATCACCAATACATTTATTCCTGCCTATATCAACACAAGCCCTGAGCGTTACTTAGGCTATATTCGCTCAGTAAATACAATGACAAAGTATTGGGATGAAGAAAAATGGACTCCTGATATTCCCTTTGAAACAGATGACAATTATTTAAGCCCTCCTCAACACTCTCGTATTGTTAAAGCGATACTTGCATCCATAAAGGAAAAATATAGCATCCATATTGTTTATAGATCCAAGTTTAAAACGCTTTCAGTATCAGTAGCGGCTCATACTTTGGTTTATGCCAATCATCGCTATCATGTGCGTGCATTTCGCCACGACAAAGGCTGGTTTGTCGATTTGGTACTGACACGCTTTATCGAAATAGAAAAGGCAGAAGAAACATGGGTATCTGCACTCAATGATGAGCGCTGGCATACAAAGCTAACCTTAGTGCTTCAAATCAATCCTGAACTACCTGAAGAGACACAACAAGCTTTACGAGAGGACTATCGCTTAGGCTCTGGAAATATACGCACCATCCAAGTCAGACATGCCATGTTAGGCTATATTTGTCGAGAAATGGAACGAATAGACTGGCGTAAGAAGATGGCATTATGGATTGACTTGAATGGAGTATGTTGCTCCAAAACTGAAAATAACAATTAATGACATAAATCCGTAGTGAATCAAACCTGTATTTCAGTATAAATAATTAGAAGTAATAAACGCGTCACTAAGTAGCGGAAAATGAGGGAGGTACATATGGAAATAAGCTTTAAATCTAAGTCTGCTTTGGATGGAAGCAAAGTTGATTTACTAAAGGCATTAAAAATTTGCACCCTTGCCATATTGGTTATTAATGATAAGGCGTTTTATCAGTTTAACCATTTAATTGAACTGGAGGATTGGTGTTAGCGTTTATTCAAAAAAACCCTAACGATGCCAATAGCGCCCAGCCTTTTGTCGATACCCCTCCCACTCTATTGCCTCCTCATCCTGCGGAAAAAACACGCTAATCGCTCCCATCTCCACAGTAGACAGCACTTGAATATCACGATCATTATAACGTCGTACAACTTCTTGATTAGGCAAATGAAACCGATTTCTATAACCTACTGAAACCAATGCTAGCGTTGGATTAACCGCATCAATAAAACGTCTTTGTGAGGAAGTTTTACTACCGTGATGAGGTATCTGCATGACTTCTGCTGAAAGTTTTTCTAATCCTTCAATTTCTTGCTTTAATAATACTTTTTCAGTCACTCGCTGAATATCCCCTGTGAGTAATAAACTATGATACTGATTGGAAACACGTAAAACACAAGACTTATTATTATCACTCAACTTTCGTCCACCCATGGGTGGGCTTAATATTTCAAAGTCGACCCCATCCCAATGCCACTGTTGCCCTATTTGACACTTTTTTGTATTAGGAAATAAAGTAATATCACTACTCATAATTTCTAACACCTCAGACTCAGCAATAATAGCCTTTGCACCTCCTCGATGATCAAGGTCTTCATGTGAAATAATCAATTGATCAATCGTCTGAATGCCCTCTGATTGCAAGAAAGGCAGTACCACTAATTTCCCTGTATCAAAACCCGATCTAGAACGTGGTCCTGTATCATAAATCAACACATGATTGGTCGTTCGAATGACCGATGCCAAGCCCTGCCCCACATCCAACATGTCATAGCGAAAAGCTCCTTCTGCCATTGGCTTTGCTTGATAAGTCCACAAAGGAATTAATAAAATCAATCCTAACCAGCGAGCAGGAAAACGTCGAGGCAATAGCAGCCAAAGCATACCAATAGAAACGATCATTAATAAATGAGTGGGTAATGCCCTCCCCTTAAACATAAAATCAGATGAAGAGAAAAAGCCTAATCCTTGAAATAATAAATCAATACTCCAGCCTGCCCACTGGAGAAAAAAAGTGGCTAAAAAATCGACTGGCAAGGTCAGAATACTTAATAACACTAATGGAACTGTCACAAAGCTGACCCACGGTATTGCCAATAAATTAGCAAGAGGTGCTGATAATGATGCACTACCAAAAACACCCAATAACAAGGGCAACATACCAAGGGACAACACGAGCTGTATACCAATAAAGGAAAATCTAGGCTGTTGTATTCGCCGTCTAAAAGCAATAACAATTAAACCCACCGCTAAAAAGGATAACCAGAAGCCCATAGAAAGAACGGCTAAGGGATCAAATAACAATACAGCAAATAAAGCGGTAAAATAGATCGTTGATAAGGAATACTTGCGCTTAAGCACGATAGCAAGCAAAGCCACTAAAACCATAATCAAGGCGCGCTGTGTTGGGAGCGTTAGCCCTGCTAATAAGGCATAGCTCACCGCTAAACTAGCTCCCAGTGTTGCAATAATAATCCGTGCAGGTATTCGCTGATAAAGTAATGGATACAACCATCCCAATAACCAGACAGGAATAAAAGCAAAACCTGCCACCAACCCAATATGCAAACCAGAAATAGCTACTAGGTGATTTGTTCCTGTTTGACGCAATGTCGTCCATTGTGAATCACTTATCTCTGTTCGATCGGCAATAGCTAGGGCTAAGATAATCGCTCTGGACTCACTTTCAGGGATCTTTTCTTTAATATGATTAGCGACTTTTTCACGTAGAGAGTTGATTGAAAAAAGACTAGGATCACTTATTTTTTGGTTTAATTCAGAATCTCGTACATAGCCTGTTGCCACAATCCGCTGACTAAACAACCACTTTTCATAGTCCAACCCTCCTGGATTCATAAAACCAGAGGGGCGCTTTAAACGAAGTAATAATTGCCATCGTTCACCACTTTTAATTTCAATATTAGAACGATACCATGTCACTTTAAGCTTACCTTGGAACTTTATTGGCTCTTTAAAGTCGGAGGCTAGGCTTGCCATATCAATTAATAGTTGAAAACGCCGAGCATTTTGTTGCTGGTAGGGTATACTGCTCACCACACCTTGGACGAGGATATTTTCCCCTTCCAGTGATGGTATTAGTCGTGTATCAATAACCGTGCTGGCAGCCCAAACCACATAGAAGAAACCAAGGGCTATCGCCCACAATAGGCGGTATTGATAAAATCGGTAAAATAGATAGAAAAGGGGAACTATACTTATGGTAAAAAGCCAAGGTGAATCAGGTAATTTCTGTAATAATAAGATCCCAATAAAGAAGCCGACTGTCGCTAAACGCATGACATTACTTTCCCCTGTAGCAAACTAAGCTCTTATGTCAAAAAAACTTATTAAAAAATACATTCCAACGGTTCAGCAACTAAAGGATTATGGTTGCCTTCCACAATCCTTATCGCACCATATGCACCAGCCTTCATTGTGGCATTTAAACCGACGTTCGGTTTCAAAGGCTGTCGCCATTGGCTTATTTTGTACTTGGTTACCCATGCCATTTCAAAGCCTATTAGCAGCAGGCTTAGCGATCTTTCTCTATGCTAACTTGCCACTTTCAGTTGTCTTAGTTTTTATTACTAATCCTGTCACCATACCCCCAATGTTTTATTTTGCTTATTATATTGGTACAGGATTATTAGGTGTTGAACCTCAAGTTATTGAATTTTCAATGACTTTGGACTGGTTTGGTCATACACTAAAACAAGCATGGAAGCCACTACTTGCTGGTAGCTTATTTTTAGCTTTCTTTTCATCGGTCATGGGCTATCTTCTCGCGCGTGGCTTATGGCGATGGTATATTATTTTACGCTGGAGTAAACGCCATCAGAAACCGACTTAATTTCTAAGCTAAGCACGTAATATCCCATTCACCATTTGATAGCGTTTATCCATCTTTTTAGCTAAAGAAACATCATGCGTTACGATAATAAATGCGGTTCCCAACTCTTTATTAAGGCTCTGCATCAAAGAAAAAATCTTAATAGCAGTAATCTGATCTAAGTTCCCTGTTGGCTCATCGGCAAGCACAGCTTTAGGATTAGTCACCAAGGCACGAGCAATAGCTGCACGTTGCCGCTCTCCACCAGAGAGCTGACCAGGCTTATGATCAAGACGATGCTCTAGCCCTACTTTTTCCAACATACTTGCGGCACGTTCTCGTGCCTCACTCACTTTAAGCTTGCCAATCAATAGCGGCATCGCAACATTTTCTAAAGCAGTGAACTCAGGCAGTAGATGGTGAAATTGATAAATAAAACCTAGGGAACGATTACGCAACTTACCACGCTGAGTGTCATTGAGACTTGCAATATCATGCCCCATCACATTAACCCTGCCCTTTGTGGGTAAATCTAAGCCACCAAGAATATGTAATAAAGTACTTTTACCACTACCCGATGTGCCTAAAATGGCAATTTTCTCACCACGACGCACCGTAATATCAACACCTTTTAATACATCAACATCCAAACTACCTTCACTAAAAGTTTTCGTCACACCTCGACACTGAATGATTGCTTGTGGGTTACTCATAACTCAATGCCTCTGCGGGTTGAACTTTAGATGCTTTCCAAGAAGGATACATCGTTGCTAATAATGCTAATACGAAAGTACAACCTGCGATGAGAACAACATCACCCACCTGCAAGGCTCCTTTAATTTTACTAATAAAGTAGGCATCTTCAGATACTAACGGGAAGCCTAGTAAGCTTTCAATAAAGGGTACAATCACTTCAATATTTAATGAGATTAATATACCCAATAAAATACCTAACGCCGTACCAATAAGAGCAACGAATACACCTTGCACTAAAAACACTCGCATAATCCCGCCCGCACTCAAGCCGAGTGTTCTTAAAATAGCAATATAGGCATTTTTATCAATGACGACCATCACCATGGTTGAAACCAGATTAAAGCTTGCCACCACAACCAGCATAATCAAGATAATAAAGAACATCGTTTTTTGTGTTTGAATTGCCTTAAAGAAGTTTTCATTCTGTTGAGTCCAATCAATCACCCAGATTTCTGGCGCTGTAACTTCACGTATAATCTCAGCAAAATTAGGAGCATCCAGCATATCATCCATCTGCAAGCGAATCCCTGAAACAACCCCTTCCTGTTCTAGCATTTCTGCGGCATCTTGGAGATGTATAAATGCCATCGAAGAATCGTATAATTTCATATCCAATTTAAAGGTACCAACGACAGTAAATACTCGCAAGTTCGGCATTTCACCGCTTTCTAAAGAAAAATTACGCATACTCACAGCGGTTAGTTCATCACCCACGACAACCCCAAGATCCTTGGCGAGACTGGCACCTAAAATAATATGACTCTCTCCTGCTTTTAAGTCAGTAAAACTACCCTCCATATGCTCTTCAATAGTCCCTACCGTTTTTTGCAAAGAGGGTAAGACTCCCTGTAGACTCACACCACGCACTTCACCATCAACATTAAGCATGACTTGATTATTGATAAAAGGAGCAACACCCTTGACTCCTTTAAACTGCAAGACGGTCTCACGCATTGCTTGCCAATTATCAAGCTGACCATTATTACTAGAGATAGTCACATGAGATAACACCCCTAAAATACGTTCTCGCAAAGCTTGCTCAAAGCCATTCATAATCGATAAAACAGTAATTAATACCATGACTGAAATCGTTAAACCCGTCATTGAAGCTAAGGCAATAAAAGAGACATAGGCTGATTTTTTAGTTCGTGTATGACGTATGCCACGTAAACCGAGATAAAGCTCAATAGGCTTAAACATGATTAACCCCGCTAATATTATTATCACTCATAACGCAAAGACTCCGCAGGATGCACCGCAGCGGCTTGTCGTGCAGGATAAATAGTGGCAAGCACAGAGGCAATCAAAGAGCTCACTGCAACAAGCACCACCTCATCAATATGCATATCTGAAGGTATATCGCTGGTAAAAAATACATTTTCATCAAAGAGTTTATGACCGAGTAAACTTTCAATCGCAGGAGCAATGGTTTCTACATTGGTTGCAATCAATACACCTAAGATAACACCCAACGCTGTGCCTAAAATACCGACAAGACTACCTTGAATAATAAAAATTTTAGCAATACTGACAGGGCTCATTCCTAAAGTGCGTAATATCGCGATCTCTGATGACTTTTCTTTAACCATCATCACCAATGAGGCAACTAAATTAAACAAGGCAACCACAACAATCAAACCAAGGACAATAAACATCATCACCTTTTCCATCTTGAAAGCATGGAATAAGCTCGCATTATCAACCGACCAACTCTTCACATAGTATTTATCACCGAGTTGCTTTTGTAGGTCAGCACTGGCTTGGTCGGCTTTAAATAAGTCATCTAATTTCAAGCGTAAGCCTGAGATACCTGAACGCATACTAAAGAGTCGTGTAGCATCATCAAGATGAATATAAGCCGTTGCACTATCATATTCCTGCATTCGCATTTGAAAAATGCCAATAACCGTAAAACGCTTCATTCGAGGAATTAAGCCTGCGGGTGTGACTCGCGCCTTGGGTGAAATAACCGTGACTTTATCTCCCAAACCGACATCCAGCCTAGCAGCAAGGTCAACACCTAATACAATACCATAGCCCCGCTCTGTTAAATCCTCTGTGCCACCTGCTAACATATATTTAGGAAGGTGAACTTCGCTTACTTGCTTTTGATATTCAGGCAATACACCACTCAGTAAGACACCCTGAGGCGACCCGTATTGACTGGTTAGCATCACTTGCTTCTCAATAAAGGGGGCAGCACCAATCACACTTTCTCTATTTTGCAAGTGCTTAAAGGCGGGCTTCCAGTCGGAAAGTACACCATTCGTCTCCGCAATCGTGACATGGGAAATCATACTAAGTATTCTAGTGCGTAGCTCTTTTTGAAAACCGTTCATCACTGAAAGTACGGTAATTAGAACGAGCACCCCAAGAGTGATCCCAAGCATTGACGCCAGTGATATAAAAGAAATGGAATGATTATCTCGTTTGGAGCGCGTATAACGCAAACCAATGAATAATTCTAATGGTTTATACATGTTTGGCGATTATACCCCTATCGCAAAATGAAATAAAAGTTAAGGTAATAATAATGATATTAAAACAACTTGTTCTCATTATGACACTCATTCTCCCTGTCACTTCATTCGCAGAAATTATCAGCATTGGTCAAAATGCTAAAGTGCTTACCCGAAGTAATGCCCCTTCTATGGGTATGAGCAAAAGTGTCGTACTAAAAAAATTTGGTCAACCCAATAAGCGACAAAACTCAAAAGGAAAAATAACCAAACGAAACCCACGTATTAGCTTATGGCACTATAGTAAATCAACCATTTATTTTGAAAATAGCCGTGTGATTCATACAGTACATCACTATTAAGCGTTACTTATTATAGCGTAGGAACTTTTTGCTTCAGTTTGGATGGTTTCATTTAAAACTGGAGCATTAAATTATAACAATAAGAGGGTGATTACCATATTAGGTCATCAGGAATTTGATAATCAGCATAAGGGTCATCTTCTGCTGACTCACTGAAATCACTATCGGTTGTGATAGGAATAATACTCTCCTCATCACGTAATTTGATCTTATCAGCAATCCCCATTGGAATGAGTTGATACTCCTCTTCAATACAAACAATAGCTAACTGCCCTACCCCTAAAGCTTTCTGTATCTGAGCATCAATGGCTAAGGTTTTCACCTTACCCTTATCGACAAAGTTATAAAGACGGTCACTAGCCTCTACCTTGATTGTATTCAATGCAACAAGCTGTTTAATCTGGGCAAGATATGCCTTATGTTCTGCTTGTTCCTTGATTTCTTTATTAAGCTGTTGACTCTTTTCTTTTTCTGCAACTATTGCCTTATCAGCAAGCTCCGCTGCTTCATTAATCAGTTCCGTTTTATTCTGACGGCTCTTCTTTGCTTTACGACGCTTATCAACATTAATCTTCTTAGCTTTTTTCTCATTCGATAAACCTGCACCGAGTAACTGATCTTGTAGCGAGCCTGCCATAATTTATTCCAAAATAAATAGTACTTATCTGAAAGCATAGCGGATAGACAACAGATTACAATAAAAAATAGAGCGACTGCTGAAAAGCATTGCAAGATACGCTTTTCATTTTTTATACACATCATTATAAAGACTTGAATAATTAGGATTTTTAAAATATCAGAATATCAAGAGATTATAATTAAAACATTAATTATATTAAGAATATATAAAAATAACATCGCTCTCTACAAGGTACTTAAGCACTGGCAACAACAATCCTATAAAAACTCATCCATAGCTCATTAATCAGACTAAATAGATTAAATATTAATCACAATAAAAGAAATTGACATGCAGACTAAACTAGATTAGTTTTGCGACCTCATTTTCAGGTGCATTATTCGTAATGTTAAACGGGAAGCTGGTACGTTATTAAACAATTCCAGCACTGCCCCCGCAACAGTAATTGAGAAATAAATTAGAGTAAATCTCTGGTTCAAATAAAAATGGGCAAATACCACTGTGTGAATCCTTAAATCACATGGGAAGGTGCCTATTTTATCACTCATGAGTCTGGATACCGGCCTGATATTTTTATGATCATACTATGCGGTGGGCATAGTTTATAAGAGTATTTATTCCAATGTATCCTATCAATCACCACTATTCGTTGACTGTGGCACTTCCTCTTCTTTTAAGCGCTCAAGTTTCATTCGCTGAAACACCATTAGATAATATAGTCGTCACTGCTAACCGTGTTGCTAAAACAGTTAATGAGACATTAGTTCCTGTCACCATTATTAGCCGTGCTGATATAGAAAAATATCAAGCAAATGATATTATTGAAGTTTTACGCCATGTACCTGGTCTCAACATAACCAATAGTGGAGGAGCTGGTAAAGCTTCTTCCATTTTTATACGAGGCACTAACTCTGGACATGTTTTAGTGTTAATTGATGGAGTTAAACACGGTTCTGCTACTTTAGGAACCACTGCTTTTGAACACTTGCCACTGGACCAAATAGAGCGTATAGAAATTGTACGTGGGTCACGTTCTAGCCTCTATGGCTCAGAAGCGATTGGAGGCGTAATTCAACTCTTTACGCGTAAAGGTGGACAAGGATTTAAGCCATCCTTTACTATTGGCATGGGGAGTCACGATACAAAAAAAGCCAATGTGAACTTTGCGGGTGGCAACCTCACTACATGGTATAACCTAGGACTATCAACTATTAGAACTGAGGGTATTGATGCTTGCAACTCAACAACTGCGGGTTGTTTTGCAGATGAACCTGATAATGATGGCTATGATCGAAAAAGTATTTCTGTCCGTACAGGTCACCAGTTTAATCAGCGCTTAAAAGGTGAACTTAGCGCTCTACGTGCTAAGGGTCATAGTGAGTACGATGGAGGATTTCAAAATGAAGCTGATTTTATACAACAATCACTGAGTGCCAGCCTATCGGCCGATATGACTCGTCATACCCAGCTAACACTTAAAGTGGGGCAATCTCGCGACGATAGTGATAACTTATTAAATGGCAACTTTAGTAGTAGTTTTAATACAAAACGTCATACTGCTTCTGCCTTAACGAATATCGATATTAGTGATAATAATAGCGTGCTTGTTGGTATCGACTGGCAAAATGATCAAGTGAAGAGTACGGTCAATTACGCTATAAAATCACGGAAGAACAAAGGTATATTCCTAAGCTATACGGGACAATTACCCGTTGCTGATATTGAGGTTTCGCTACGTAAGGACAACAACGAACAGTTTGGTCATCATACAACGGGTAGTTTATCTCTTGGTCATGACTTCAATAATGGTCTACGTCTCACTGCTTCTCATGGAACGGCATTTAAAGCACCTAGTTTTAATCAGCTCTACTGGCCTAGTTTCGGTACACCGAGTTTAAAACCTGAAGAAAGTCGATATAGTGAAATTGGTCTTCGTCAGAATAGGCTTAAAGGTTCTTGGGAGGTTAATGTATTTAACAATCAAATTGATAACCTTATTAGTGGATTCATCCCTAATAATATTGCTAAAGCGGGCATTAAAGGCATAGAGGGTAGTGTTACTACAAAAATTGTTGGATGGGATCTATCGACTAACCTAACGCTACAAGACCCTAAAATACTCTCTGATGCTAACAATGGAAAAACATTAGTCAATCGTCCTAAAAAAATATTAAATATTGCTATTGATCATCGCTTGGGTCGCTGGAATTTTGGTACCTCTATTCATGCAGAATCTAAGCGCTTTGCTAATGCTAACAATATGAATGAATTATCAGGGTTCGCTACACTGGGTTTACGTGCTGAATACAAGATCAATAAAAGCTGGTCTGTTGGGGTAAAAGCCAATAACTTACTTGATAAAGAGTATGAGCTGAATAGAGGTTTTAACCAAGACGGTGTGAATGGTATGTTAACGGTTCACTATAAGCCTAAGTCAATCTAGTAAAATGTTGATAATGAAAAATACAAAAAACCGTGTTGTTTCATTTAAGAGAAATAAGCAGTAAGCTTATTCAATAATGTGGAGGGACTCCCCTCCACATTACTTGATGTTGCTCAAATCCTCTTCAGGCGCTTGGAGGGCTAATATGTTAATATTATTAACACCCTAGTCTGGCTGAGAATCTTATGCATAACTCCCAAGATAAAACTAATCGTGACTTACACCATTACAACCAATTTATGCAAGAGCGTTTTAGTGAATCCATTGCTGATCAAAATAGGCAAATGGACAATCTCGCAAGACAGCTACTGACAGTAGAACTTGCAATTTCTGGTCTTTTTATTACTGTATTAAAGCTTGTTAATGGGACGAATCCACTAGAGTTTAATGGTGCTGTTAGTTTTATCTTTTCCTGCTGGTTCATTGCTTTGATTTTAAACATTATGGCGATGTTGCCACGTGATTATAATAATGTTAACCCTGATAGCCCTGATGAGATTAAACAGTTCTTTAAAGAGTCTGCACGCTTCAAGCTTATCTTATTGCTACCCTCTTTATTTTTATTTATTGCAGGTATCGCTATCATTGTCTATGACTTAGCGGCTTGATTAAATAGTTGCCACTTGATACGCAGGTGTTAATAAAATTAATTTTTCTCAATCGCTTCTATCAGTGTATGTCTAGATTGATGCAATCGATGTAAAGCCATCTTGTAAAGCTCTATTTTTTAGCCACTCCACTTTGTTCCACCAGTCATCTGCAAGTTTTGTAAAAAACAATTTTTCATGATAACTACATTCAAAATCTATTAAAAATACCGACTCACAATAAGACATTGTTTTATAAATTATTTTTATCTTTCATCAAAAAATTTATTGATAAAAAGAGAACCTTAATATAAATATATATTAAGATTATCTATAAATGTTGTTTCTAGTACCTCCAATTTTTAGTACCTTCCTCTTGATGTAGATTAAGAATTAAAGGATTGAGAGGTTAATATGAGAAAAAGACTATTAATATCAATAGTTGCAATGGCATGTGGCATAGGGTTTGTCGGGTCACAGCTATTTGCAGAACCGAGTAAAACGGAAGAAACATCAAAAACACAGTCAACCGCTGATGCTAAGAAAGCTATTGACGCAAAGAAAAAAGAAGCTAAAAAAGCCAGTGATGATAAGTATAAATTTAAACCTTCCTTCATTACTGTTAAAGATCACCGTAAATTAAGTGTTAAAGAATGGACTGATCCTGAAGTTTGCGCTCAATGTCATCCGCGTCAATATGATGGCTGGAAAGGCTCAATGCACTCCGTTGCCTTTACTGACCCTGTTTTCCAAGCCTTATGGGCAATTGGTGAAAAAGCAACTAAAGGAAAAGTTCGCAATCACTGTGCAGGTTGTCACTCTCCTATTGGTACAGCAACTAATAGCATCAAGTTTAATCCTGATGACGGCTTACATGGTAGCTTCTCTGCTCCAGGTGTTGCGGCTAAAGGTGTTTCTTGTGATGTCTGTCACACGATTTCTGGATCAAATGTAAAAGATACTGATGTACTTGAACATGGTAACTCATCCTTTGAGATGGACCCAGGTCCCGTTAAACGTGCAACATTGAAAGATGCTAAATCTCCTTTCCATGAAACAGAATATTCTGAGCATCATGCCAGTTCTAAATTCTGTGGAAACTGTCACAACATCTTCCACCCTCTCAATAATTTCCCTGTTGAACGAACCTATGATGAGTGGAAATATTCTATCTATGCACAAAATGATATTCAGTGTATGGATTGCCACATGGTTTCTGTTGAAACAGCCATACGTGTTGCTGATGAGCTAAAACGTCCTGGTGATTTAAAAAATGCACAAGTGGGTGGATTTGCAGGTATCGGTGGGCCTTTCAGAAAAGTTGTTCACGATCATGCCTTTGTTGGTGGAAACGCGGTAATCACAGGTGTTTTATACGGCAAAGAGTCTAAAAACAAAGCCGCTGCAATTAAACGTTTACAAAATGTAGCTTCACTCAATGTTAGTGTAAATACAACGAAAGACTCATTGCATCGTGTAAAAGTTCGAGTGAACAATGACCGTGCAGGGCATCATTTACCAACAAGTTTGACAGAAGTACGTCAGCTTTGGTTAGAAGTCATTGTTACTAATGATAAAGGTGTTGAGCTAATGCGCTCAGGTACGATGAAAAAAGATCGCTCACTCCCTAAGGACACGGTTATCTTTAATGCTCAGGCTGTTGATAAAGATGGAAAACATACTGAACTACCATGGGAAATTACACGCTTCACTACGGTAAATACTATTCCACCAAAAGGACATAAAGATTCTAGTTATTTCTTTAATATCCCTAAGGATAGCACTAGCATTACCATCGTTAGTAAGTTGCATTATCGTTCATTCTCTCAACACTTAGCCGACTTCTTACTCGGTGAAGGTAAAGTTGAAATTCCTTCAGTTGAAATGGAAAATGAGAAAGTAACGTATCCTGTCAAAGATGGCCATGTTGTTGTTAAGGACAAGCCTGCTGACGATCATCACTAACCGAGGAGCATGACAATGAAATTATCGAAGATATTATTAATTAGTACATTACTCAGCTCTTCTGCGGTATTACCTTATACTTATGCTAATCCCATGAAGGATATGATGGATTCAGCGGGTGATATGGTGAAGAGTGGAGCTGATGCTGCAAGTGACGTGGTGGAATCGACCTCAGATGCTGTTGAAAGCATGGTTGATATTGGTGCTGAAAAAACTGATGATAAAACTTTTAAATGGTCACATCAGTTGATTCAATCAGTTGGCAAAGGTGATGCTGCTCGTGGCAAAACCTTGGCGAAGAAAGCTAAGTGTGCCAAATGTCATGGTGATACTGGCATTAGTGATGAAGATGATACTCCAAGTATTGCAGGACAAATACCCGCTTATAGCTATAAGTTACTACATGAATACAAAGTAAAAATTCTTGATAGTAAAAGTATGTATAAGAAGGTTAAAGATCTAAGTAATCAGGATATGATTGACATTTCGACTTGGTATGCAACTCAAAAACCTGAGAAAAAAGCAGGCGGAAAGATCCCTAAACTCGCGGAGAAAGGGGATGAAAAGCGCTTTTTACTTTCGTGTAACTCTTGTCATAATAAAGATGCCATTGAACGCGGCTTCCAGACTCCTTTTATCTCGGGTCAAAAAGTGCAATACTTTATCGATACGATGATGGCATTCAAGGAAGAAGAACGTACTAATGACCATTATAGGCTGATGCGTAGTATTACATCACGCTTGACGGAAGAAGAGATTGAAGAGCTTGCTGCTTATTATGGTGCTCCTGCAAGTAAGGACGACGATGATGATGACGATGAGTAAGCTTATAAAATAGCTTGGGACAAGGAACGCCCAACAAGCTATAGCCTTAGTTGGCGTTCCTTATTTTAGCAAATTTATATGGATTTAATAACCCAAGGTATTCTTGGTGCTGTTGTTAGCCAAACTCAGGCTAGAGCAAAAGAACTTGGTAAAGCAGCAGTTGTAGGTGCTTTAGCAGGGATGTCCGCAGATTTAGATGTTCTTATTCGTTCGAGTACAGACCCTTTACTGTTTTTAGAATTTCACCGACAATTCACTCATTCCTTATTGTTTATACCTATGGGTGGGCTATTAGCAAGCCTTGTTTTATATCCACTCTTAGGCAAGCGTTGGGGCTTGAGCTTTTTACAAATTTTTGTTTGGAGTATGCTTGGCTATGCCACTCATGGCTTACTAGACGGCTGTACCGCTTATGGTACACAGCTATTATGGCCACTGAGCAATGAACGTTTTGCATGGTCGAGTATTTCTATTATTGACCCCCTCTTCTCTCTGCCCTTATTACTCTTTGTAATACTTGGTTACTGGCGACATTCCAGAATTTTTTCCATTATTGCGATGCTATGGGTGATTAGCTATTTAAGTTTTGGCTTTATTCAGCATCAACGTGCACTAAGTTTAGGTAAGCAGCTTGCTCACTTACGTGGACATACTCCTATTCGCATGGATGTTAAACCCAGCTTGGGGAATTTAATCATTTGGCGATTAAACTATGAGTATGAGGGAAAATACTATATTGATGCACTCAAACCAGGCTCTCATCAAAAAATATGGGAAGGCTCTAGCTTAGCTAAACTCGATATACCACGAGATTTTCCATGGCTAGATAAGAGCAGTCAATATGCTAAAGATATTGAACGCTTTCGATGGTTTGCTGATGATTACTTGGTTGTTGACCCTAACAATAAGCAGCGGATTATTGATCTGCGCTATTCATTAGCACCAAATAAAGTAGGTGCTTTATGGGGGATTGAGTTATCACAGGATGCTAGCAATACCCAACATGTGGGATATAGCATGGAGCATCGGCATAAGATGTCGTCTTTTAATCTTCTATGGTCAATGATTACTGAGTAATAAAACTATTCAGAATTACTTTCAACCCACTCAAAAGGAGCAATAGGCAAACCTATGTACAGTGCTAAATATACGATAATAGTTGCTTATCATCGGATACTAGCAGGCAGATTAACTACTGCTTTTTGAGTTAATACGATATTCTGCAGAACGTGCATGGGCAGTTAAACCTTCACCATGTGCTAGCAATGAAGCCACTTTACCTAAATCAGAAGCACTTTGTGCCGAGCAGTTAATCAATGATGAGCGCTTTTGAAAATCATAAACACCCAAAGGTGATGAGAAGCGTGCGGTTCTTGATGTTGGCAAAACATGGTTAGGTCCTGCACAGTAATCACCCAGTGCTTCTGCTGTATAGCGCCCCATAAAGATAGCACCTGCATGACGTATTTTCTTCACAGCTTCTTCTGGATTTTCTACTGATAGCTCTAAATGCTCAGGTGCAATATAATTTGCTACTTCATACGCCTGATCGAGATTATCCACCAAGATCATTGCCCCTCGATCATTCAAAGACTGCTCGATAATCGCTTTACGAGGCATTTCTTCGATTAATTTAGCAATACTTTGCTCTACCTGATCAAGAAATTCTGCATTATCTGAGATCAAAATTGACTGTGCATCTTCATCATGCTCAGCTTGTGAAAATAAATCCATTGCGATCCAATCAGGATTAGTTTTACCATCACAAATCACTAGAATCTCAGAAGGCCCTGCAATCATATCAATACCCACAGTACCAAAGACCATACGCTTAGCCGTAGCAACATAAATATTACCAGGCCCTACGATCTTATCTACCGCTGGAATTGTTTCTGTACCATAAGCTAACGCTGCCACCGCTTGTGCACCACCAACAGCAAAGACTTTATCTACACCTGCAATCGCTGCCGCTGCAAAAACCAGCTCATTGACATCACCTGCAGGTGTTGGCACGACCATAATCAATTCTTTCACACCTGCAACCTTGGCAGGTATAGCATTCATTAATACCGATGAAGGATAAGCTGCTTTACCCCCTGGTACATACAAGCCCACACGATCTAATGCAGTAATTTGCTGCCCTAGCATCGTGCCATCAGCTTCGGTATAACTCCAAGAATCCATTTTTTGATGCTGTGCATAGTCAGCGATACGCTTAGCAGCTAGCTCTAAGGCTTCACGTTGCTCATCAGTAATACGTTCTAAAGCTTGCTGTAAACGAGCAGGCGAAACCTCTAGCTCATCCATACTCTCCACAGTCATTGCATCAAAGCGATGAGTATACTCCATCACCGCAGCATCACCACGCTGACGAATATCAGCAATAATACCATTAACTGTATCTAAAACTGCCTGATCTGAAACACTATCCCATGCCAGTATTGCATCTAACTGTTGCCAGAATTTATCATTATTTTTATTTAACCGTGTTACCACAATCATGTTATTTTCCTCGACGTTTTTTAACTGCATTGGCTAACTCAGCTAAGACTTGCTCAGTCGTTTCCCAGCTAATACAGGCATCGGTAATACTTTGCCCATACACCAAGTGACTCAGTTCCTTACCCTCAACATCTTGACGACCTTCAACTAAGTGACTTTCAATCATCACACCACTAATAGTCTTACTTCCTGAGCTAATTTGCTCTGCAACATCCGTCGCAACAATCGGCTGATTACGATAATCCTTATTACTATTTGCATGGCTCAAGTCCACCATCAAATGAGGAAAAAGCTTTGCATCGATTAACTGCTGAGCGGCTTCATTCACATCCTTGACTGAATAATTAGGCTTCTTACCACCACGTAAAATGATATGACAATCTTCATTACCCTTTGTAGTAAAGATAGCAGAATGCCCCTCCGCTGTGACCGATAAAAAACGATGTGGACGACTAGCGGCAGCAATCCCATCAATAGCAATATTTAAATTACCATACGTGCCATTTTTAAAACCGATAGGACAAGACACACCCGAAGCCAACTCTCTATGTGCCTGACTTTCTGTCGTTCTTGCTCCAATCGCTGCCCAGCTAACAAGGTCTGAAATATATTGTGGACTAATCAAATCAAGATATTCTGTCGCAGCAGGCATACCTTGATCAGCAAGACTAAGCATCAACTCACGTGCGACTGCCAAACCTTTATTAATGTCAAACTGACCACCAAGATCAGGATCGTTAATTAAGCCTTTCCAGCCAATTTGTGTTCGTGGCTTTTCAAAATAGACCCGCATAACAATAACAAGCTCACCGACTAAAGATTCTCGTAGTATCGACAAACGCTGTGCGTATTCTTTGGCAGCTTTCACATCATGAATTGAACAAGGACCCACCACCACTAATAAGCGATCATCTTTACCTTGTAAAATATTATGAATATCTTTTCGTGCATTGCTGATGGTTGTTACAGCCGTTTCAGTCATCGGTAAATCTTTTATTAGATCTATCGGATTGATCACTTCTTTAATCCCAGCAATACGCAAGTTATTTGTCTCTTTCATTATTACTTTTCCATTGTTATCGCAGATTCAATCTGCGCAAGCATTGCCTTAATTTCAGTGCTTCGGGTCTTCATGCTTGCTTTGTTCACAACCATTCGTGAACTAATATCGTACATATGCTCCAAAGGTACAAGCCCATTGGCTTTTAAAGTCCCTCCCGTATCCACCACATCAACAATACAGTCTGCTAAACCAACGATAGGTGCTAATTCCATTGAGCCATATAACTTAATGATTTCAACCTGACGACGCTGTGATGAAAAATAACGTCGCGCACAATCTACAAACTTAGTTGCCACTCGTAAAGTATCAGTAGGTAAAGGTTTATTTTCAAAACCCGCCACCATTAGACGACACTGAGCAATATGTAAATCAAGTAGCTCATACAAACCCTCACCGCCATGCTCCATTAACACATCTTTACCTGTCACACCCAAGTCAGCCGCTCCATGTTGTACATAGGTTGGGACATCGGTAGCACGAATAATGACGATTTTTACATCTTCACGTGTCGTATCGAGAATCAGCTTGCGACTGGTTTCTGGATCATCTAATGGCTCAATCCCTGCCGCTTTGAGCAAGGGGATGGTTTCTTTAAAAATACGCCCTTTGGATAAGGCAATCGTTATATAGTCTGACATTATTATTCTCTAAATCTCTCTGGGACTCTTGATTAAGAGTCCCCCTCTTTAAAATACGACTAAAATAGCCGTGCTAATTAGGAGAGGAAATTAGCTTATCCTTTTGATTTGTGCGCCTAACTTTTGTAAACGAACCTCAATTTTTTCATAACCACGATCCGTATGATAAATACGGTCAACAATTGTTTTACCTTGTGCCACCAGTCCCGCCATAATTAAGCTAGCTGAGGCACGTAAATCGGTTGCCATCACAGGTGCACCATAAATTGTTGGCATTCCAGCAACAATCGCCGTGTTACCTTCTAAACGAATATTAGCCCCCATCCGAATGAGTTCAGCCACATGCATCATGCGATTTTCGAAGATGGTTTCTACCACCACACCAATGCCTTGCGCGCAACAGTTCATCGCCATTAATTGAGCCTGCATATCGGTGGGAAAGCCAGGATAAGGGTCGGTAGTTATATCCACTGACTTCAATGTGCGACCACGCATATCCAGCTCAATCCAGTCCTCTCCTATTTCAATTTTAGCACCCGCGTCACGGAATTTCTGTAATACGGCATCTAAAGTATCAGGAGCAGCCTTTAAAGCTCTTACTCGTCCACCTGTTATTGCGGCAGCAGCGAGAAAAGTTCCTGTTTCAATGCGATCGGGTAATACAGTGTAATCCACACCCTGCAACCTATCGACACCTTGTATAACAATGGTTGGTGTTCCTGCACCAATAATACTGGCACCCATTTTATTCAAGCAATTAGCAAGATCTGTTACTTCTGGCTCACAGGCTGCATTTTCAAGAATGGTTGTGCCTTCAGCTAATACTGCCGCCATGAGCAAATTCTCAGTCCCCGTTACGGTAACTTTGTCCATCACAATCCGCGCACCTTGTAGGCGCTCTGCTTTGGCACGAATAAAGCCTTCATGGACAGTAATATCCGCCCCCATTGCCTCAAGACCTGACAAGTGAATATTGACAGGGCGTGAACCAATCGCACAACCGCCTGGCAAAGAAACCTCAACCTCACCATAACGTGCCAATGTTGGCCCTAAAACTAAAATCGAAGCACGCATTGTTTTCACTAAATCATAAGGTGCAACATAGGAATTAATTGTTTCAGTATTGGTGGTAATATTATTGTCATCATCAACACCGACAGTGACCCCCATTCCTTGAAGCAATTTCACTGTCGTATTAACATCGCGCAAACGAGGCACATTACGAATCGTCATATTGCCATCAGCCAATAAGGTGGCGGCTAATAGGGGTAATACTGCATTTTTTGCACCGGAGATTACTACCTCTCCTTCAAGAGGGATTCCGCCTTCGATTACTAATTTTTCCATGGATTTATTTTCAGTTGGTCAATGATAGCGGTGAATAATAACTAAAATTGACGAATGACGCACCTTTTGAATGGTTAGATCAACAATATTATGTAAAAAACAGAGATAAACTGCGCTTGAATACCAAGAAATTGAACCCATCATGTTGATATGTGGTCTATGATTTAAAGCCATTTTCATACTTAAAAGGAATTTCAACATGTCGACAACAAATAACCTAACCAATAGCAGCACATGGAAACGAATACTCTATATGCTACTGTTTGCTTTTACCTATAGCATTGCTGAATTTGTTATTATCGGGATAGCTATCGTGAATACAGTATTTAAATTGTTCACAGGTGATATTAATGAAAATTTATCGGCTTTAGGTAAGCAAAGCTCGCTTTATGTTTATGATATTCTCTTATTTTTGACATATAACACAGAGAAAAAACCTTTTCCTTTCTCTGCTTGGCCGAACAAAGATCCTAAGACTCTATCTTAACGGATAAATACTGACTTTAAGTTTGTCATAAAAAAGACAAATCAGCTGTTCTCGCTGCCTCTGTCAACGGCATTAGAGAAAGCTATAAATATTGTATATCTTTGTTTTTTAGAAGAGTGTTGCTTGATAATTGCTTATTTCTTTCCTAAAATATAATCACCCCGATGATTTATAAGGAAATGCAAATGAACAACGTCAAGTGCCTTATCATTGGTCTATTACTCAGTAGCTTATCCAGCTCAGTAATGGCTAACTCACGTTTCAGTTGCAACACTTTACAATTGATGAATGCCGAACCTTTAGTTGAGGATATGATTGATCGCATTTTAGAAATTGCCAATATAAAGCAAAAGTATAATATTTGTCGTTCAGCCGATTCTTCCAATGCTTTTGCTCTTATCTATAAAAATAAGCGCACTATTATCTATGACTCTAAATTTATTCATAAATTGGCTAAGGACGTTAAGGAATTGCACTGGGGGAAAGTGACTATATTGGCACATGAAATTGGTCATCATAAATTTCAACATACGGATCGATTAGGAAAACTCAACCAATTAGATGCAACTCGACGTTATGCCATTCGTCGACAATTTGAACTACAGGCTGACCAGTTTGCAGGGACAGTTCTCGCAAGAATGGGAGCTTCATTAGAAAACAGTCAAGCTCTCGTTGCCTCCTTAGAGGTACATCTTGATGATCCTAATTCAACTCATCCTAGTGCACAAAAACGCATTATTGCCGTCACTAATGGCTGGAAAAAAGGTTGTCGCCAAATAAGAAGTAATTGTAATAGTGCGGGTAGAGCCCATCGACCTGCTCAAGCACCTATTATTCACTCACCCTTGGGAAACAAAGCAACACCTCATTATGTCCAATTTATGCAACAGGCAGAGAAGCATAAAGGTGGACACATCAATACAACTTACTGTAAATCCTATGCAGCAATTTCTGTACAACAAGCAAAGCGTAGCCTACAACACCAGTGTGACTTTAATGTTGATAAAGCACATGGACAATGGAGCACTCAATATGTCCCTCAATATGACTGGTGCTTAGGTGCTAGTGCTTATGCCTCCTCGGGTGAAATAAGGTTTAGGGAGAAAAAATTAGCTTCTTGTATTGTACGTTAATATTTATAATCCTGAAGTAAGCCCTAGTCGTAGTAAATCTTTATCTCTCAATCCAACGAGTATTGTGTGCCCTTTGCTATCGACGCGTAGCTCACCATATTTTGCTGATTCAAAGTTTTTTGCCTTACCTTCCTGAAAGAAAAAACTATTTGAACCTACCTGAACACCCCGACGACGATGACGATATAATAATAGCTTCTCACCCTTCTGTAATACTTCCTCAGCTTTAAACACTCTTTTAAAGCTAACCACATTTTTGTCATTTAAGGTATAAACGAGATTACCTTCAATCGTTTTCTTTGCTTCTTCTTCTATTTTCCTCGAAATATCATAATTTAAAATCATATAATCTCCTTGCATTAATGACCGAGGATCAACAGGTGCGAGGTGAATAAGAATATTACTTCCATTGGCAAGGGTTTGTTCTTTTTGCCAAACAGAATAAGAAAAAAACACAGTAATAAGGACAAGCCCTAATAAAATAATAAGGCGTGATAATTTAGGCATTTTTAGCTCCTATTTTTTTTGAATAATGATTGGCAAAAATACCTGTCACTAATATCACACTACCACTTGCCATTAGGAGCAATGATTTATGCAATAAAGATAAATCTAAATTGTAGTAATAATGAATCAATGTAGAAATGAGAGCAATCACTCCCAAGGGAATTAATATCTTATTGCCACGCTCAATACCCAAGGTTAAAACAAGGAATGACACCATAATCGCAGGTGTGTGATAAAACAGGATAGAAAGTAATGAAATTATCGTGATTACGCTGATCGTTATAGGCTTGATCAACCCTATCTTTAAGCGCTTTATTATATGAGTAATAAGGTAAATCATTGTCATAAATAAGCTAATAGCAATGGCAACATCGGTTAAATAAGGTATTTCCCATGAGTCATAGAAAAACATCTCATGTTTAAAAGAAAAATAGCTAGTGGTTATAATTAATGCTGTAACACAGGCATATTTTAACACTACATAGACCTTATAGTTGCTCTTTACTAAAAAATAGGACTCATTAAGCCAGAGAAAAAGCGTTCCTATACTAAGCATTGCAATAATAATAGGAGCAACAATACTTAATACATGAAGATCATAAGATAAAAATATAATGGAAAAAACAATAATATGAAAGGATAAAAATTTATGTAGACTTTGTTTGAAGAAAAAGATAAAGATGATAGAAATAGGGATTAATAAAATGGCAACCAGCGCTTCACTCCGATAAATCTCTATCACACCAATACTAAAAAGAATATGTCCCGTTAAGCTTATGACTAATAATAACTGTGTAAAGAATGTGGAGATATCTTTATTTTTATAACTAATAAACAATGTGGCCAATAATAACAATCCACCAATGATCATAAAAAAATCTTCATCCAATATACCCAGCAAAGCAACAACAAAAAAGAACATCCATGCACTAACCCATGCACCAAAAGAACTCAAAACATGGATATACCAAGGGCATTGATCATTATCTTCTTTAATTAAAGTGAGTGCTTGCTCTACATTATTTTCTGTTATTAGATCTTTTTCCACCCACTGATCCAGTATTTGCTTATTAAGTAAGCTAGTCATTATTATTCTCCTCCAGTTTCCACTGCCTTGATAATTTCAACAATAAATGCACCGAGGTAGCAACAGATAAACTAATAAATAAGCCAATTCCTAAAATGATACCTACCAAACCGTCCCATGATAAATGGGTAGAAATTAATGCTGTACCCGATATGATCAAGCTTCCCATTACTAATACTAAGACCAATAAATCACGTCGGACGAGTGTGTAAAATGCAGATAAAGTGCCTAAAATAATAAAATAGAGAAGTATAATAAAGGGGGAGTCCATAATATAATTTATTTTCTCAAGTACCTGAATAGTTAGTATTCCAATTAAAAATAAAGCAATAGTTCTTGGAAACCAGCGCCCTGTATCAATATTTTTATGTATTAATGATGTTTTCTCTCGTAAGAATAAGAATGAGCCATTGACAGCAATCAGCGTCATAATCATCGGGGTGAGTGGATCACTTTGAAAATAAATATTTGACCATGTTAATAGAGCAATATTACTCACCACTAATTCAATAAACCACAATACCTGAAATCGATTGATGATAACCCATGGTAAAATTAATACTGCCCAGCCTCCAAAGAAGAGATAACTATCTGCTCCTGTTTGATAAACCATTCCAAAGGTTGCGAGCAGAACACCTGTTAATACGGCAGCAGCGGTAATGCTTAATTTACCTGCAATATGCTCAAGACCTAGCCTAAATGCTATGATTGATGTTAATACCACACCACTACCCAATAGGGAAAAGCGAGTAAAACGATGCATTTCTTCCCAATTATAAGCAAAGAAAAACATCACACCTGTGAGTAATAAACCACTACCTAATGACAATAGTAATAAAGTTAGCCATTGATGCCAGATGTTTTTATTGGGAATGATGTTAAGGTTTTGTAATACTAATTCTAAAGTATCATTTGTCATTGATAACTTAGAGGCTAGAGGGTAAATCCAGCTCGCATTATGCGTTAAATTATTAGGGATAAAATCTTTTGCCATGAGTTAATCTCATCTAATGGTAAGTAATCGTGCATTATCTTATTATGGCTGTATTGGGAAATAATACAAGAGTGTGGTACTAAGTGACTTATATAGTACGAAAAGCACTGTTATATAGTGCTTTTATTTCATTATAAAAAGAAATTTATCTATCAAAAAAATCCAAAATGAGACTAACCGAGTCAATGATGCAACACCTTAATGTGATACTTAGTATGAGTTAATTTAAATTTAAAAAGGTTGTTGAAATACAACAGGTCTATTTGACTCATTTTTTAGAAGAAATTAATTAAACTGATGATAATAAAAATATTAAAATTACCAATAGCTATTCACTATTATTAGCCCAACCAAAAAAGGCACCCTCTAAGGGTGCCTTTTTGTAGGTAACTCAATAATGCCTACCTAATGTTTAATCATTTAACGATTAAAACTTGTGACGCATACCGACTGAGAAGCCTGAAGCATCAGCATCAGTATCAGGGTCAACACGTTCACCATGACCTGTTCCACCAATACCACCTGCGTCTTTAGTTAGAGCATACTGAGCATAAATATCTGTTTTCTTGCCTAGCTTATGATCATAACCAAGAGCAAATAATTGAGAATCCACATTAACA
>JAGLEV010000020.1 GCA_023144895.1 Thiotrichaceae bacterium | reverse complement strand
CTGTAAGCTCTTGAGTATGAGTCTCATAAGCCGCACCCACCATTAGAGGTCCAGCTTTATAAATACCATTGATACTAAATGCCTCTGCGCTATTTTGGTCTTCTGTGACATAAGCACCTAACATTTGAAAGCCACCCATCTTTGGTGATTGATAAGCAATGACATTATTTGGACGAAGATCCCATTGACCTGGATTTACAATATTACGATTCTGACCTAATTGTGTAGACCAGAATAAATCTGCCTTACGACCAATAATCTTCATGGGTGTATCATGACGACCGACTAAAACTGCACCAAAGTTACCCGCTAGACCAACAACTTGGTTACGATCAGTTAAACCAGAATTAGTATGACCAGTATTCATTCCCCATTCTGCTTTATAAATAGCTTTAAGACCACCATTTAATGGCGCTGAACCCTTTACCCCGATACGTGAAGAGTTAGAAGAAACGGTAACTTCAGAGCCAACACCTGTTAGGTAGTCTACTGATGCGTGAAGCTGACCATAGATAGTTGTATCTGCCATTGCAGGTGTGGTTACAGCGGCTACAATTGCGATTGCGATTAATTTTTTCATTCTAAACTCCTAATGTGTTTAATAAACCCTTGGAGGGCTGAATTAAAACTTTTTATCTGTTTGTTGAATATCTCCTCAATGTGATACATTGTAGGAACTACCCGTTTATAAAGCAACGTTTTTTTTGTTTTTTTACAACAAACAGTGATGAACGAGACAGAAAAAAAAATACAAGAGAGAAATAATGATAAATATAAGTAACTTATGATTTTTTCAATCCATCATTAGATTTGAACAAACTGACTATTGGTACTATCCCTTTACCCTTTATCAATAATACAGTTATTTATAATAGGTTCATCTATCAACCTAAAAACAACAGCTTATTTTGAGGTATTAGGGTAGCTTTGATCTTGATAGGCTTAACTGATATTCAACCGATATCACAGACTAATGTAATGATTTTAATCAAATCAAATGCATTTTATCGTATAATCACTTAATGAGATCAACTAATACACAACATCATAAAAATAATCTATATGGAATTTATGCTATTACTGATGGTAGCCCACCTTCTCTCTTACTTGATAAGGTAGAGCAGGCCTTAGAAGGTGGTATTAATATTGTACAATATCGTAATAAGCTAGCTGACTTAGCAGTGCAACAAGATGAAGCCTCTGCACTTTTAAAGCTTTGCCAGCACTATAATGTACCTTTAATTATTAATGATAATATTAATTTAGCCCATAGCATTGGGGCAGACGGCGTTCATTTAGGAAAGAGTGATGGGCAATTAAATAAAGCACGTTTACAACTAGGAAGTCATGCAATTATTGGTATTTCTTGTTATAACGATATCAATATTGCAATGACTGCTGAAAAAGAAGGTGCAGACTATGTGGCTTTTGGTAGCTTATTTTCGTCCCCAACAAAACCTGATGCTCCTCGTGCTAGCCTTGCGTTAGTTAGGGAGGCTCGTGAATATTTGAATATTCCGATTTGTTGTATTGGTGGAGTGACGCTGGATAATGCTGACTTAGCTTTTAATGCTGGAGCAGATATGGTTGCAGTGATTAGTAGCTTGTTTGCTTGTGATGAGATTTATAAACGGGCAGAAGATTTTTGTCGAATCACTATGTTTTGATAATTTTACTGACCGACTAAAGCCTGCACTACAGATAAGCGTTAAGTTTTCTTCTAATTTGTATGATTTCTTTCATGTCTTCGTAATAAACAAGGTTTTTTACAAAAAATAGGTAAAAAAAAACCAACCCTATTAAAGGTTGGTTTTTATCAGTTTAATGATTAACTAATCATTAGAACTTTTGGATGAAACCAATGGAGGTTACACTACGGTCAGCTCTAGCCGTATCACCAACATTACTACCATTACTAGCAGAGACAAAGGTAGTGTTGTCATCATAATTAATATTACTCTGAATCAGAGTGATTGTTGTCTTAGGTGCAAGTTTATGGAATACACCTAACGAATAACCATCACCTCCAGAATTACGTGCAGCTGTAGCAGCTGTATTAACTGTACCATCTGAATTAGCTGTAAGAGCTGTCACAGCACCAGAGTTTATATTTCCGATAGAAGCTGCTAATGTTGTTTTTGGAGCAATTTTATAAGTCCCTGAGAGATAAACAGCATCTGTACTTGAATCTATATCTTCAATAGACAAACCTAGTGTTGCATTACCGCCCTTCCACCCAAACGCCGCACGTGTTGCATCAAGCTCAGTGATATGTTGTAGGCTTGCTGTCCATGGTCCACGAGCATAGCTAGCACCGAGATTAACAAGATCTCGGTTTATTGGAGCTGTAGTATCATCATAGTTATGAACACCAATAATATTAATTGTTGTTGTCCCGCCTATTTTAGGGCTTACATAACCAATAATATTATTTAAAAAACCATTAGTTAATTGGGATAGACCATAATTAGATCCGCCATTATGGGAACCTGCAGAGGTATCATAAAATGGATCAACCTTTAGTCCCGCCATTTTATAAGGTGAGGAAGCACGACCCAATAAAACAGTACCGAATTTACCTTTTACACCAGCAAAAGCAAAACGCCTTGTTAAAGCTGCAGCACCAGCACCACTATCCGTATCTACACCCGCCTGAATATGATAAAAACCTGTTAGTCCACCCTCAGAGCCATTGCTTCCTTTAAAGCCAATACGTGAAGCATTATTAACGACACCATCTTCGTCACCACCACCTAGTGCTGACATGCGTAATGCACCGTATATTTTTGTTTCTGCCATTGCAGCACTCATTGGTGCAAGTATTGTTGCTACCGCTACTGCTAAAATAATTTTCTTCATAAAGCCATTCCTCATCATGATTTTAATAAAACGTAATAGTTTATTATATTCTCTCAAGCCCGTGCATGTTGTAAAAAACATACGCCATCTAATGATAGGGAAAATTACACCTTTTGTCTAATAATTTTTTAAAGTGAAGAGGTCATATTGATAAGATTGTTGGTTTATTGTAACTTTTACTATAAACCCATCGTTGCTTATTCGTTGAATTGCTTTGTTTTTACACTTAGCACAAGGCTAAAGATTATTTAATTACTTAAGCTTAATCGCAACAACTTTAGGGTCAATGCCACTCTTTACTGGAATATTCAATGTTGCAGGATGATTCGATAATAACTTACGCACCGTCGCTGCTTTGTACTTATCAAGCTGATGAATATCTAAATATTCTCGAGTAATCGTTCCTTTTACTAATAACTGTTGTTCACGTACAAGAAATAAACCTTTATTTGCCTTTAATACCTGTAAGTTTGCCAAATTCACGGTAGTACGAGTATTGACACAAGCTTTTTCTTTAAACCCTGTCATATTGACTTCACCATAATCCACACACTCTTTTCTCTCGAAGATCAATTGTTGTCCAGTATAATGAATAGCTCGACCTTCAATGACAGTATTAAAATAAGTTTGTTTATTTGAATGCACACGATTTGATGGCGTGCTTGCTGTAGGACGAGAGACAGATAAACTCCCCGTTGATGCCTGCGCTTGAGTCCCGCAAAGCTGAACAATCTGTTCATGACTAAAACCTTTTTTAAGGTAGTGGTCAACTTGTTGTGTACTACAAGCTGCATAAGCATTTAGTGTCGCCATGCTCAATAGAGTCAGTGCTATGGTGGTTTTAAGGAAAGGGGTTAGCATTATTATATTCTCCTGATGATTTGTTTTCACATCTTAGCATTAATTACGATATGAGCCATGCCATAGGTTCTAGGTTTAGAACAGCTTATCTAACGGGATTGATAGTTAGGCACTTTTCACCTAATATTGACACGACACTTTGTCATGCACACCACATCAATAATTTAATAAAGATAAGTGGACTTTGCAAGAATCTAGCTGCTGCGAGCTATATTAAAAGTAATCCCGAATGGCTTGTTTACATGAGTAAATGATACTTTTTCCCTGTTCTCACAAAAAATTGCACCTAAGCAAAGACCTCTCAAGCTAATCATAAAACCCAGCTTATAAAAGGCTAAATCATGTTTCTTCGTATGTTACTCATCTGTGTTTTCACTTTATTCTGTTGGCAAATTTATCAAACTCAACAAAATAATAGACAGCTTAAAAATGATATTGGTCTCGTTAAGGTGAGCCTTCAAGAGAGTCAACAATTACAATCTCTTGGTATTTCACTAGACACGATTAAAGACTACATTGCACAGCTTAAAACTAAACAAAAAAAATCATTTGATGCCACGATTACAGTGACAAAAAATGAACTTGTCTTATACAAAGCCTATTACTGTATCAACCTAGCAGAGAATCTGGCACAACAAGAAAAGCGGACTCAGGCAGCAGAAAAAATACTCTCCTGTAAAGATGGTATATGGAAAAGTAGTGATAATTTCCCTAAATCACAAGCAATTCTACGTGGACTGATGGCACCTATTGATGGCTTAGCTCAACAGTGGAAAAATAACAAGCAGGATAAAACCTCCCTTGAAATAAAGCAAAAGATAGGCTCTATTTTAACTAGTCTTGGTAAATAAATAATGAGTAATAATAAAAATAAAGCCCTTTATTTTGGTGTTTCAGTTGTTGGTGGTCTACTTCTTGCGGGTATTACCATTTATACTTTGAGCAATGGTTCGCTAGGCTCTAGCTGCAATCTAAGCGACAAACCAACCTGTAGTACACCCTGTGTTATTCCATTAATTAGTGAAAATAACAATGCAGAAATATTGTTTGATAAGGACTACCCTCCTCGATCTTGTCTAGGAAACCCCAAGTCAATCAACCCCAAAGATATGGATATTGCCCGTATTGCGTGGAAGTATTTTGAAAATAATTACCAGCCTAAAACGGGGCTTTATAATTCAGTTGATCGGTACACATCAACGACCTTATGGGATACAGGCTCTGCACTGGCTGCCGTGATTTCTGCTCATGACTTAGGATTGATAACAAAAAAAGACTTTGATGATCGTGTGGTAAAAATGCTGAGCACACTGAAAAGTCTCAAGCTATTTAATAATGAAGCACCCAATAAAGTCTATAGCACACTTGATGCCAGCATGGTTGATTATGGTAATAAACCAACAGAAACAGGGATTGGGGTTTCTGCTATTGATTTAGCGAGAATTATTTCTTGGTTAAACACATTAGCGACATTCCACCCAAAATATCAACATGAAGCAAAAATGGTTATTTCAGGCTGGGATTATACTCGATTAATTGGTGAAGGGCAGATGTATGGTTTGATGGTTGATCCCGTCACTAAGAAAACAGTGGTTGTACAAGAGGGACGTTTAGGCTATGAGCAATATTCTGGTAAAGTCTTTGAAGAATTGGGCTTTAACCAAAAAATTGCCTCAACCTATTACAATAAATTCACCCAAAGTACGACCATTATGGATGTGCCGATATTATATGACCAACGTGATCCACGTGACTTAGGAGCATATAATTATGTGGTAACAGAGTCTTATGTATTGGATGGGATGGAGCATGGTGTTGATGATGAAAACCGTGTTTTAATTAGTAATATTTTCCAAACACAAGAAAATCGTTTTAAAAGAACAGGGGTTATTACTGCTGTTTCAGAGGACAATTTAGATCGCCAGCCTTACTTTTTATATAATACTATTTTTGCCTCTGGTTTGCCATGGAATACCACCACGGATCGAGGTGTTATTTATAATCATTATAAAACTATTTCTGTCAAAGCAGCGATGTCACTGGCCGCCTTCTTCCCTGAGCGAGATTACTCCAAAGTATTGATCAATCGTGTAGAAAGCGCCTATGATGCAGAACGTGGCTGGTATTCGGGGATGTTTGAATCAGGCTTAGGTTATAACTCAGCGATTTCTGGCAATACTAACGGGATTATTTTAAGCTTATTCTTATATCAGCGCTATGGTGCAACTTATCCAATCAGTAAGCGTTGTGCTCGCCAAATTACTCTTGATTCTAAAATAATTAAACGTAGCCAGTGTAAAAAACAGTGTGTACACAAATAAGTAGCTATTCCTGTTAAATTTTAGCTGAAGGTTGATAACGCCATGCTTCTAAAAAGGCAAAGATCACAAAAGATTATCATCTTCTATAATGTTGTTCTCAGTGGCAACGGGAACTACTGATAGATAAGCCTATTTTTAATAAAGATAGGACGGACTTTAGTCTGTCCATATAACCCTAGCAATTCCTTTCTAGCCCAATAAAAAGAATGTAGTGATTCAGTCACTATTGAATGAATTGAATAATATTGATGATTACAAATACCGAGCAATTAACATTTTATCAACATTAATATTAGCCACAGGAATACGCACTTGATGACCACTGCCGGGGGCAATCTCTATGGCCTCCCCTTTTAGGTTTTCCATTGATTCCACAACAATCTCACGATTATCAGCATCAGGCATAATCAACTCCAAACGATCTCCGACTTGAAAACGATTTTTCACTTCAATATCAATCGTGCCCTGCTCTTTATTAACTGCTAATAATTCACCAACAAACAACTGTTTATTCGCTTTAGAAGCGTTTTCCATATAGTTTTGATATTCATGGGTATGATGTCGCTTAAAAAAACCATCGGTATAACCACGATTTGCCAAGTTTTCTAATACACCCAATAATTTATCATCAAAGGGCTTACCACTCACTGCATCATCAATTGCTTGCTTATAAGCTTGTGTGGTTCGTGCGGTATAATAGTGCGACTTTGTTCTGCCTTCAATTTTCAAGCAATCAATACCAATCTCTGTTAACCGCTTCACATGTTCTACTGCCCGCAGATCCTTAGAATTCATGATATAAGTACCATGCTCATCTTCAGTAATAGGCATTAGTTCACCAGGCCGTTGCTTTTCTTCAAGGAAATAGACTTTATCTGCTAGAGGATGACGTTCTTGATCACCACAACCAGCATTATTGAGTATTGAAGCATCTAATACCGCCTCACTAGGTGGCACAATACGCCCATCTTCCAGCTCAGTAGCAGGCTTAGTTGAATATTCCCAGCGACAAGAATTAGTACACGTACCCTGATTAGGATCACGATGATTAAAATAGCCTGATAGCAAACAACGCCCTGAATAAGCAATGCACAAAGCACCATGAACAAAAACTTCTAGCTCAATATCAGGGCACTCTTGACGAATTTCTGCCACTTCATCCAAGGAAAGTTCACGTGAGAGAATCACCCGTTCAATCCCATAATTTTGCCAAAAACGCACTGTTGCAAAGTTGACTGTATTGGATTGCACAGAAAGGTGTAAAGGGACTTCTGGCCAACGCTCCTTAACCATCATAATCAAACCAGGATCTGCCATGATTAAAGCATCAGGCTTTAACTTAATCACTGGCTCAAGATCCTTCATAAAAGTCTTGACCTTGCTATTGTGTGGCATCGTGTTCGCGGCAACAAAAAACTTCTTACCTAGAGCTTGTGTCTCTTTAATACCAATGGCTAAATTGTCATTCATAAACTCATTATTACGCGCCCGTAAACTATAACGAGGCTGTCCTGCGTAGACCGCATCAGCACCATAGGCGAGCGCATAACGCATCATCTTCAAAGTGCCCGCTGGGGCGAGTAATTCTGGCTTATTCATAGCAGTTTATCATGTTGTCAAAAATAGCCTGTTATCTTAACACCCCCAAGATAAATACCCCAATTTACCCTATTGTATTTCTTAGAATCAATCGGACGCTAGAATAAGCACATTGGTGGTTTAACGACGTAGCACCACAATAACCTTACCTTGCTTCATTGTTAGCTTAATATTGTCACCTGCTTTAAAAGTAGTCTTTGCACGCAACTGGGTCACAGTAGTATATTGCCCATCATCCAATCTAACGGATATTTTCAAAGCAGGCAATGTCCTAGCCTTATGATCAGATCGAGCACCGATCATTCCACCCACCATGCTACCAATAATTGACCCCGCGACACTACCATAGCCTGACCCCATTGCACCGCCAGCAACACGCCCTGTCACACTACCAATCTGTTGCCTAGTGCTAGAGGGTGGCTCTTCCATAGTGACATTTTTAACCGATAAGACTCGGCCTGTTTGTACCGTTTCTATTCTTGGTGCTTTAGAAGTGTTGATTTCTGCCGTGGGTGTTGTTGAACACCCAATAAGCAATACAGTATTGATAAGCACTGCGATCAAAAGAAAAACCTTCATTATACTTCCTTATTGAGCGATTGTTTTTATACAGTCGAGATATGCTATATCATCAGGCTCTGTTTGTTCTGCCTGTGCTTTCATAATAGCTTCTGCTAAGCAGCCCATCACCTTATGCTCAGCTTCATGTTCACCTTCTTTCATGGCGATACTTTTTAGTAATGCACCAATACCAGCAGGTCGATCCATACCCACCTGTTCACGAATACCTAGGTGCATACTCATATGTAAAAAGGGATTGGTTTCATTCATCTCAGGCAGATAGTCACGAGATTTTGCTTTATCAGGATTTTCAATTAATGGATGATACTCAGGATGTTCCTGTATCACACTAACCACTTGCTTTTCTACTGCTTCTAAAGGTTTATTTTGCTTTGCCTTATTCCAGCTATCACAATAAAACTGTCGCATTCTATCTCTATCGTTTCCAAGCACTAACTCATTCCCTTAACATATTAAAAAGACTCACTATACACTAAGAAATGAGAGTTTAATATCCCCAACAATAATACAGGTTTTTGTTTCAGATTAACTATTCTCAGTAGATGGATAATTTATACAATGAGCTAAGATTCAATCTGGAGAAAAAGGGAAAGTTAGTATTAGGTTATTAAATTTCACTAAGTACTAAATTTATTCTTTATTTTAGCTAAGTTATATTGACAGCCTGAAGCATGCCCTCGATTGAGAAATATATCATTTAAGCAGTGACACAGAGGATAGATAAGTCTAAAAGAACTTTTTTGTGACGAGTCGTAACGCCTTTAGTTTGCCATTTTTTTTAGTAGACTTCACTGGCAAAGCAACAAAATAATGAGATACCAGCATCTGGGCAATTCTTTCGATAACTTTTTGATGATAGTTCGATTGATAATTATAATGAGTAAATAATCTTAATTGCTGATCATGGACTGCTTGTTGTAAGCTTTCCAACTGTTGATGGGCTAATTTAGGCTGATCTAAAGTTAAGCAGTTCATAATATCTGATAAAATAATACGATCAACTTTTCCTCTGGCAATATTTTTTATTTCACTGAGTATCAATGGAAAATCAATAGTATCTGATTGAGTTTGCTCTTCTGTGAAAGTATAAATAATAAATTTCCACTGAGTCCGTAATCGCTCCATATCCAGACCTGCTTGATCTAAATGGCTCAAAACAGTACCAGAGTTATTCTGACTCAGAAAAACAACGGTCTCACCATTATCAAGACCTGAACCGACTAGCTTAGCATCTAATAACTTTGATAAAATATTATCATTTGATTTATCAATAACTTCAATTAACTTAAAGCTTGAGAAAAGCATATCATCCTCTTGATGCAGAGGGGTTTTGTCTTGACATAAATTGCTTTCAATAACAATAGCCGTCTCTATACCTATAATTTTCAAACGTCGAGGAGATCGACTTTTATTAGCCAATGCGATACTATTTGTAAAAATTGCAACCATTAGGGGATCACTCTATTTATCACTAAACTGTTAATTACTATGTAATATAATTAATAATTTATTCTAGCACCGATCAAAAATACACCTAGCCCAAGTATTCAACAAATCACAGCCATTCATCTGATATTCAGGAAAGTAGCCGATAAAACACCTCGCTCATCCTCACTCATTGAAAATAACAGGTACTTATGCAACCATAAACCACCTCTTTCTAATTAGAGACTTCTCATTATGGACTATCCAATCCTTGCTATTGTGCCGCCACTTCTGGCGATTATTCTTGCTATCCTTACCCGTGACGTTGTCCTTTCATTGCTAATAGGATTATTTAGTGGGCACTTCATTCTTCAAGACTTCTCTTTTTTTACCGCTTTTACCCATTTATTTGATGGTATTCTTCAGGTTATGGCTAAATCTTGGGTGACTAAAACCATTATTTTTGCTTTATTAGTGGGTTCTATTTTGCGCTTGATTGTTGATAGCCATGGTGTAGAAGGCTTTGTGCATTTTCTGACACAAAAACACAGGCTAATACGTTCCCCTCGTGGTGCACTATTACTGGCTTATTTTATTGGTATTGTTATTTTTATTGAGTCATCTATCAGCTCACTTTTATCAGGCAGTGTTGCTCGCCCCATTAGTGATAAATATAAAGTCTCCCATGAAAAACTTGCTTATGTTTGTGACTCAACCTCAGCCCCTGTTTGCTCACTCATCGCACTTAATGGCTGGGGTGCTTTATTGGTTGGTTTACTATTGACACAAGCTGAAGCAGGTCTTATTAATGAGAGTCCAATAGCATTTTTCATTCACTCTATTCCTTATAATTTTTACGCATGGATTAGCTTAGCTTTAGTCTTAATCGTTATTTTATTTAATATCAATATTGGTCCGATGAAGCGTTATGAGCAAAATGCTAAAACAATGAATACTAGCAATAGTACTGATCCTATCAATATAAACCAAAAGCCACAGGGAGCAATGCACTATATGTTACTTCCACTAATGGTGCTAATTGCAACAATACCGATGGCTCTTTATTTTGATGGTAAGGGCAATATACTGAACGGGAGTGGTACAACCGCAGTATTTTACGCTGTTATTGCCTCATTAAGCTTTACTTTTATTTATTATCTCACCACCAAAGTCATGACAAAGGAACAGTTTTATAAAAGTTTCTATGGGGGTATAGCAGATATGATACCCATCACACTCATTTTGATTTTAGCATTTGCTATTGGAAGTATGACTAATGAGTTAAATACAGGAAAGTATCTTGCAGAACTTGCAGAAAATTATATGACTCCCTCATTAATTCCTGTGGCTATCTTTATTCTTGCAGCTGTTATTTCCTTTTCAACAGGAACAAGCTGGGGAACATTTTCTATTATAGTGCCGATTGCTATTCCAATGGCTGTTGCTACTGATGCACCTTTAGCACTAACAATGGGAGCCGTCGTTTCAGGAGGAATTTTTGGTGATCATGCCTCACCATTATCGGATACCAGCTTAATTTCATCACTGGCAGCAAAGTGTGATCATATCAACCATGTGACTAGCCAATTGCCTTATGCACTGATTGCGGGAGGATTGGCAGCCATACTATTTATTGGCTTTGGCGTATTATCTTAGTGATAGCAGAATGACCATGGGCTTCATGCTTGTGACTTAAACCATAACCTCTACCATTGACAACGGAAGCCTAAGCCTGACCTATTAATGTATCGACAGGTATCATCGCTTAGACTTCCATCGATAATTAGCAGGTTTCGGCTTTCATTGACATGATTAACTACTGAGCCGTAATCGCTGAGGCTGTTTTTTTAGCTAATACCTTAGAATCTTTACTTGAGCTTCTAACCGCAACCTTAGAACCCCCATCTGCCTTCACTAAGTCCTCTGAAACAGCAGCAGTAATACGGTATCGTTGTAATATTTTTTTCTGATTTTCAAAGGCCATCTCTCTATTGATAACGACCTGATAACCAAATTGATCCTCTAATACAATATAATTAGACTTAGATTCACGAAAGATTTTATAAAACGTATTAAAATCAGCAAAAGGCTCACCATTAATAGATTGAACGAGAAAGTCAGAGACTTGATGAAAGCCTTTATTACTATGATCAGGTAATACTTTAGATAAGATAACCGCTTCACTGCGTTTTTTTGTTGGCCAGAACTGGCTTAATACGGTGATATTTTCATCAAGACCACTAGAAAATCGAGACTTACTTGCTGCAATATAGTCAGTTGTTAATGGCATAAAAACAAATCCACCATAAATAAAGTAACTTGGTGGCTTTTCAAACTGCTTCCCACCCACTAAGCTAAATGCTTCTTCTGTTTTCGTTAAAACAATATCCAGCTTGAGCTCCTTCCCATCACGTAAAATATCTAAAACAATACTCTCACCTAGCTGATGCATATCAACATAGTGATTAAATGTAATCATTTCATTATCACGTAATACAGCTTTAGCATTACTGGTAATATTACGACCATCAATAGCGGTAATAATATCATTTTTCTTTAACTTACCTTCCGTTGGAGAATTAGGGTAAACCAAGGTGACTAAAACACCAGAGTGCTTCTTATTTAACCCATACATTGCCCGCATCGCTGGGCTACGAGTCTCCTCAAGATCAATACCTAAGCTTGGATACCCATCATACTTACCATCCTTAATATCATGAAGGAAGTGATTAATCACGGGAACAGGAATCATATAGCCAATACTTTGTGACATCATCTGTGACTGCATCACGACACCAACAACTTTGCCATCAGACAAGACTGGACCACCACTATTTCCAGGGTTAATTGCAGCATCAATTTGTACAGAAATAAACTGCTTTCCCTTATGGACATAAGGACTACGTTCAATTCTAGACACCACACCTTTAGTAATACTTAAACCAGAGCCACCTGATGGATAACCATAAGCCGTCACCTCTTCCTGCAATTTGGGTAAACTAGAAAATGTCAAACTATCAACATCAAAGAAATCTTTATTGACTTCTTTAAGCTTCAAAATAGCCAAATCAGCATCATGAGAAATAACCTCAACTTCTGCCTCATAGCGCTGGGTATCAAACTGCTTTTTCACCTCAATAAAAGTTGAATTAGAAATAACATGTGCATTGGTCAAAATCCTCTGCCCATCAATGATAAAACCAGAGCCTGAGCCTCGTTGTATCGAGGAATTCCATGGAGCTTTCTTATCAATCTCATGGGAAACAACAATAATCTTCACAACCGCCTCTTTAATCGATTGTTGCTTTTGATTATTGGAAGCCGCTTCTTTATCGCTCTTGCTAAGCTCTTCTGCTTGCAATGATAATGATGGGACAAGAAAAATAGTGATCAACACAAATTGGCTTAACAGCCTGTTTGCAAAATGAATGGACATAAACACGTTCCAAAAAGATAAAAACGGATGCTATACCCTTTAGAATAATTAAATCGGGTCATAACAAAATCGAATAATACATCCCACCTCTGAGTCGCAACCTATAGAAGCCATCTTTAAATACATAAATTAAGACTCTATCATGCATCAAAACTGAAAAAGATGAACTTAAATCCTTTTGCTAAGTTCATTGCTTTAGAGTATTGATAAAATAGGTCTATACCATGAAGCCACTATAGTGCGTATCATCACCACCGATGGAAGTTCAGAATGAGACCTTTTACACGAATTAATTTTCTTATTCTCACAAAAAATTATTCATATAAAGCCTCAAAATATTTAAAATGATGACCTAATACTAATAAATCATTCTTTAAATCATTGAGATAGAATATAACTCATTTTTAGTATTAATCAAATAACTAAATATGAATAATGCCTTCGAAATGAGTAAAAATAATCCAAAATAGTTTATTAAAGTAGCAAAAACTTGATAGTACTGTCAGAATGATTATCACCAGCATAAATACTTAGTACTCAGTTTAACCATTTATTAGAATGACACAACCCCTATAAAATGAGAGGTCTCTAATAATACTAGCCCAACAATGAAAAAAGCCATTGTAAACAACCAACCTCTAAAGGTTTATTGCCTAGCAATGGCTTACCATCCTATCCTTTGAAAAAAAGGAAAAATTGGCTTGATTAAAACTGACTTGTTCTATCTTCTACTTCATTAGAAGGTGACTTAAATAACTCCATTTATTCATTGAACACCGTCTAAAATCTTCCAAAAATAAGAATTAAACATAAGAATACAGCACTATATATCAGTGCCTTAACAATAGGTGGCATGTTCTCAAAAAAAGAGCACTGCACACATTCCTGATTTTTTTTCATCGTTAAATCCATCTATAATTTATATTATCTGAATCCAACTAGCGATAAGTTAATATTAGCATAGACTAATGCAAAGCGACAAGTGAAAGGCTCTATCATCCTGTGATACAAAACACTGATACAGATCATAAAAAGATTAAAAGATTGTATTGCTAATTCAACGTCTAGCGCTAAGAAATACCCTGACGAATCTTGGTTACTAGCCCTTGCCCTTGATAAATTAATGCAGAATAAACTTGCACCAAGGCAGCTCCTGCTACTAACTTATCTTGAGCATCCGCAGCACTGGCAATTCCTCCCACACCAATAATAGGCACTTTACCTTGTAAGTGCTGGGAAAATTTAGCAATAACTTCAGTTGATTTCTTTGTGAGAGGTTGCCCACTTAAACCACCCTGCTCATCAGCATGAGGACTGTTTTGCACGGCTTCTCTTGATAAGGTTGTATTGGTTGCAATCAAGCCATCGATTTCTGTATCTAGTAAGGTTTGTGCAATTTGTTTAATCGCTTCATCATCAAGGTCTGGGGCGACTTTTACAGTGAGTGGTACATAGCGATCATATTGCTTGGCTAAGTCTTTTTGTTCTGCTTTCAAACAAGACAAGAGAGCTGTCAACTCATCACCATATTGCAAATCACGCAAACCAGGAGTATTCGGTGAAGAGATATTGATAGTAATATAATCTGCGTGAGCATAAGCCTTGCGTAAGCAAATTAAGTAATCCTCAGCGGCATCTTCTGCCGTAGTATCCTTATTTTTACCAATATTAATACCAATAATACAATTAGCCTTAGATTTCTTAACCTGCTCAACAAGATAATCTACGCCTTTATTATTAAAACCCATTCGATTAATAATAGCATTCTGCTCTGTTAGACGAAATAATCGTGGTAGAGGATTTCCTGCCTGTGGTAGTGGTGTCACTGTACCGACTTCAACAAAGCCAAAGCCCATTGCTGCCAAGCCATCAAGAGTATCGGCATTCTTATCCAAACCTGCGGCTAAACCGACACGATTGGGAAATTTTATTCCCATCACTGTCACGGCTTCATTCGCTTGAATTTCTGGTGCTGAACCCAAACCTACCTTATTAAGTAAGCTAAGCCCTTTAAGAGTTAAATGGTGGGAGCATTCTGGGGATAAAGAGAAAAGCAAGGGACGAATGAATTGATACATTATCATGTACTCAGTGAGAGGGTGTCATGAATATGCTTGAAAACTAACAAATCTGCAAGGTTTTAAATACATGAAAGTAGGTCAAACTTTAACCTGTTCAGAGTAAAGAAGTGAGTCATTTATCTGTTAATGATGGACTGAAGTCCGACCTAGTAAGGTATGAAATACCAAGACATAAGCGAGGTCTTCAGTCTGTCAATAATAATTACAAGCGCTGTAAAGCTGCAATACGATCTTCTAATGGAGGGTGAGTCATGCGTAATTTTGCTAAACCACTAGCAAAGCGCCCAGAAATACCAAATGCTGCCATTTCTCCAGGTAAATCTTCCGTTACGTGTGATTGTTGTAAGCGTTTCAATGCATCAATCATCTTCTGCTTACTTGCAAGTTTAGCACCGCCTTTATCTGCATGAAATTCACGCCAGCGAGAAAACCACATCACAACGAGTGTTGCTAGAAAACCCATCGCAACTTCTAAAATCATTGAAATAACAAAGTAAACAATACCACCACCTGTATTTTGGTTATTTTCACCTTTTGACATCATTGAGCTAATTAAATGTGCAATCACTCGTGAGAAGAAAATAACAAAGGTATTGAGAACACCTTGCAATAAAGTCTGCGTCACCATATCGCCATTAGCAACATGTGCCATTTCATGACCTAGTACTGCTTCAACTTCACCCTCATTCATATGATCTAACAAACCTTGACTCACCGCAACTAGCGCACTATTACGACGTGCTCCTGTAGCAAAAGCATTCGGTTCTGGAGAATCAAAAATTCCCACTTCAGGCATATCAATACCAACAGCTTGAGCTTGACGCTCTACCGTTTGATATAACCAGCGTTCTTGTTGAGTCTGTGGATGTTCAATCACATGGACACCCATACTACGCTTAGCCATGCCTTTCGACATCCATAAACTAATAAAGGAGCCACCAAAACCGAGTACTAGCGCCATAACAGCGAGATAACCAAAGTGTGCTGGCATCCCCATTCTGACAAACATACCACTGATATCAAAAATGGAATCTAAAATACTCCAAACGATACCAAGGACGATCACTACAGCAAAATTAGTAGCAACCAACATTAATATTCTTTTCATTTTAACCTCTATAATACTTTAGACTAGTTGATTATGTTAAAAAATAGTCTTGATTTAAATATAGTTACATTTCGTTTTATTGCAACTTACGCCATGATAGCCGCCCAACAGAATAACTTGATGCTGCTTCTATTGCTCGTGCACTACCTTCGTCATCGCTAATATAAAATACTTCTTTGCGCGAATTAACACGTAACACAGGTATTGCACTGCCTTGACTCGCTATAGTACCTATCTGCAATCCTGATACCATCGTACTCGTATCATTATATTCAATACTATCCTGTGCTGAGAAAGACTGATCACCATTCGTATCAAAGCTGGCTGACTTCAACCGTGCCCCTTGCTCTGCATTCAGTCGCATCAACCAGCTCTTGCGCCCCCATTTGCATAGTTCAACATCTTCAACAACCGTCGTTACGGTCAATACACCATTCGCTAAGACTGGCTGACTATACAAAGATTCTCGCAATGTTGTTGCACGATCTGCTGGGCTGTCTAAATCCAGATACCAACCACGCTGTTGATTATAATCTACCCGATATGTGCTATTAACCCTAAGTTTTGTCGATTCATCAATTTGAGTTTCAGCTAATATACTTTGTTTTAATAACAATGCTTTTGATGACAATACCTTACCCTGATCCCATACACCATAAATTGTATTCAATAGTATTTGCTCTTTCGACAATAAACGGGCAATAGCATCACTATATCCCGTACCAAAGTAAATCATTAGACCGCCACGATGATGGTGTCCGACCTCCACTGCCTGAGTAATCGCTTGTACCTGAGTACAAGATTTATCAATGCATGCACGAAATAATGGTTCTGGATGCTTTGCTTTACCATACTTAACCGACCATTCTGAACTATCACTACTACTCAGGTCAAAAGCCCAAAGATGCCCTAATAAATCCCCTGCATAGACAGTATCAACCGACCCATTATCATCTGCATCAATAGCAGTAGTAGCGGATAAACCATTAGGCAAATCTAAACCACCATTATGTGTTTCTAACATGCGGATTAATCGCCCTGTTTCAATATCAACAACAAATAATACCGCCTGTTGACCAAAGCTTAAATAACCATTACCAAAAATCGCTGCCCAACGACCACTTTGCAGTCTAACGATATTGACTTTTTGATGGCTCAAGCCAAGATGCTCAGTAAATAGGTCGTTATTATCGGGTGACTGCGTGGTAGAAATTTCCCATAACACATTTTTTGCACTAAATTCAGCAGGCGTTGAAACATCGAGAGCATAAACTGCCTTGCCTCCAATCCCTAAGGTGTTCACTAAAAGACTATGCCATTGCTCATCAAAATAAGCATCACCCAAATTACCCAAACCATCAGCAAGGTACTCATGCAATAGACAATCATCCCCCTGACAGCCATATTTTCGATCACTAATAATAGTAATTTTTCCCAAACTGGCATCAGCAATATAAGAAAACAGCTCCTCACCAGTATCTGCATTTAAGGCATGAAGCAAACCATCATTCGCACTCACAAAGAGCATCTCTTGGCTAGCACGTTTAGCTTTTAGAAAACCGCCATAATGCAAACCTTCAGCACCCGATAATTGTTGATAAACATGAGCTTGGTAGCGCCCTTTAAAAACAATATTTGAATGAATAATATCGCCTAAGCGGTGCTTGCGAAGACGTAAAGGAGCGACTGCATCACCTCTTTCACCATACAGCCATTTTAGCCGCTTCTTTGCCAAACTATCATTATCAATTCCGGCTAACCGCTGTTGCTGACCTGCACTCATCTGATCCCAAGCAAAAATAATCCCTTTATTTAATTGCGGATTATAAGTGTGGATTTTCTGATTGTTATTAATGTCTAGGCTTGTTTGCCACAACAAATGACTAAAGCCCTCTTTAAATTGAAATGCCGAAACCTTGCCCGACCAATGATTTGTATCAAAAGATGCCTGATATAAACGACTATGCTCACCTTGTATAAAACCATTGACTACCGATCCACTAGGATAAGTATTTAAGGGTAACTGATCGATCAAACACACAGGAAGCTCTGGTGCAATATGGGCATAGCCGAGATTTTTTAATAAAGTGTTAAGCGCTTCGATAGAAGGTTTTTTGAATAGTGGGTTGGCTGCATGGAGAGTCACGGAGAAAGTAAATAGCCATACGCAACGTAACGCTGTTGATAGTATTGCCAACTTTATTGTCAACCCCATTTTTTGCTAGATGATGAGCATATTAAACTCACCCAAGGTACTTTATAATGATGACAAAATTAAAGCATCGGCTGATTTATCATTATTTGACGCTTACAAAATTCTTTATTTTAATAAAATCATCACATCTTCATTGATATAGCCATCCTGTGGCACACCGATATCACCTTGCCAATTACGCAAAGCTTGCCGAGTATTATCTCCAACTCTGCCATCAATTGCACCCGGTTCATAACCCAGCACAGTCAATAAAAACTGTACATCTTTTTTCTGAGTTAAGCTTAATGCCTCGTCTTTTCGTGGCCACTCAGAGACCAGCTCATGACCCCCTCGAATCCGATGGGCCAAATAGCCGACTGAAAGCACATAAGATTCAGAATTATTATATTCTTTTAACACTTGAAAGTTTCTAAAGGAAAGAAACGCAGGGCCTTGGCGACCTGCGGGTAAATAAAGACGTGCATCCTCCTCATCAAGGTTTAAAGGACGACCATCTGCATAAGTCACATCCAAATCTGCCCATTCCTTTACTGTTAACCATGTCGTTGGCTCAGAAAGCGATAAAGCAAATTTTTCAGGCAATTTGACCTCAACGGCCCAATCACGTCCCATATCCCAGCCTGAGTCTTTCAAATAATTTGCCGCTGAAGCAAAGGAATCACTCAGATTATTCCATAAATCCTTACGACCATCATTATCAAAATCTACCGCATATTTTTCAAAGGTTGAAGGCATAAACTGCATATGCCCCATTGCACCAGCCCAAGAACCTTTAAATTGACTCTCATCAATTTTTTCATTTTGTAATAATCGAAATGCCGCACAAAGTTCTTTTTGAAAAAATTCTTTCCGTGTTGACCCATACGCTAAAGTTGCTAAGGCATTGAGAATAGAACTACGACCAAAATTGCTTCCATAACCTGTTTCTAGCCCCCAAATAGCAATAATATATTCACCAGAAACACCGTATTGCTCTGTAATTTTTTTAAGTAAATCAGAATGTTTTGCTAATAACTTACGCCCTTTTCTTATTCTTTTGGAAGAAACGGCAGAATCAACATAAGACCAAATTGGCTTACTAAACTCAGGTTGGCGCTTACTGACTTTAATTAATCTTTTTTGCAAAGAAATATTGTCTAAATACTTATCTAAAGTATCACTAGAAATACCACAGTCACCCGCTACTTCACGAAACTCTGACTTCCAAACTGAAAAATCAGCTAAAACCTCACCTTTTCCAGCATACAATGGGCTGAAAAGCAGACAGAGTACTACTAACTTAATATATTTTAGAACAGTCATATTTACTATGAAATTGAATCAATTCCACCTACTTTTTTGTCTGTACTGCTGAACGCATTCTCAACAATATTTGACGGGCTGCATCTTCTCTCAAGCGTTCGCGTAACAAGCCCTCTTCTTCCACCTTACCTAAAACAAAGGTTGAATCATAAGCTTGTATTTTATCCATGTTAACTTCGCTTGAACTTAATAAAATATCCCCCGTTGTCACGGACTGTACAGAGTACTTAAAACGAATATAGATAAGATATTCTTTAACTTCTCTATTAGAACCGTAACCAACCACTCGTTTCGACTCACTGAGTCCACGAATGTTCAGTACAACATCTGCATCTTTACGTTGTGCAACAACACGACTTCCTGAGCGTTGTAAGGCATCACTTAAGATACGACCAAAATCAAGGGATGGATCAACACCCTGTAAATAAATAACATTATAAGACTTCGGCATGACCGAAGTACCACGTAAGTGAAAGGACTCCCCAGCACAACCCACCATTGTAATAATTAGAAAAAAGATAAGTAATAAATGCTTTACATTATATATCATTCATAAAGCATAACAGAAACTATCCCTTTTGGGTTATTCAGGAAGTAAATTACTGTTGATTCCTCTCAAAAGAACCAACAGACTATCTTAAAAAACAATCAGTTCGCTACAATATTAACCAAACGCCCAGCAACGACAATCGTTTTACGAACGGTCTTATCTTCAATAAAGCGTAGAACATTTTCTTCCGTCATCGCAATATCAATAATTTCTTGCTTTTCAGCATCAGCAGCGACTTTAATCTTACCGCGCAACTTACCATTCACTTGCACCATGAGTTCAACATTACTTTGCTCTAATGCCGACTCATCCGCTTCTGGCCACGGCTGATCAACAATCAAACCTTCGTGTCCTAGTGCTACCCACATGGCTTGACAAATATGTGGTGTTACGGGTGACAACATAACCACTAACGTCTCTAATAACTCATGACGCAAAGCAATGGCATTATCACCCTTAAACTGAAAGCGTCCGACTTCATTCAATAATTCCATACTGGCAGCAATTGCCGTATTAAAAGTAAAGCGACGACTCATGTCATCACTCACCTTAGTGATCGTTAAGTGTAATTTGCGACGTAATGCCGACTCATTATCATTTAATTTCTCAGGGTTTAATGACTGAGCTGAGCTATCTCCTAGTGCTTGTAAATGTAAATAAAGCTGTCGCCACAAGCGATTTAAAAAACGTTGCGCACCCTCAACACCGCTATCTGACCACTCCATACTCTGATCAGGTGGCGCGGCAAACATTGAGAATAGGCGCAAAGTATCGGCACCGTATTGTTTTATCAAGACCTCTGGGTCAACACCATTACCCTTTGATTTCGACATTTTACTCATACCAGCATAAATCACGGGTGAACCATCAGTCTTCATCGTAGCCGACTGAACTTGCCCTTTGTCATTCAGGTTAATATCAAGAGCACTTGGTGCAATCCACTGTTTCGCGCCTTTGTCTGGTTCTTTATAAAAAGTTTCAGCCAGTACCATACCCTGCGTCAATAAGTTGGCAAATGGCTCATCCGTTTTTACTAAACCTTCATCACGCATTAATTTATGGAAAAAACGCGCATACAATAAATGTAAAATAGCATGTTCAATACCGCCAATATATTGATCAACTGGTAACCAATAATCTGCACGCTCATCAAGCATTTTCTCATCATTATTAGGCGAACAATAACGCGCGTAATACCATGAGGACTCAAAGAAAGTATCGAAAGTATCGGTCTCACGTGTCGCATCCTTACCGCAAGAGGGACAGGTTGTTTCATAAAACTCAGGCATCTTCTTAATGGGAGAACCCCCTGTTTCATCAAAGACAACCTTTTCAGGCAATACTACGGGCAAATCAGCTTCTGGAACGGGCACGGCGCCACAACTATCACAATAAATAATAGGAATCGGGCAACCCCAATAGCGCTGACGAGAGACCCCCCAGTCACGTAAGCGATAATTAACCGTCTTCTCACCTTTAGATTGTGCTGATAAGGTTTCAGCTATTTTGCTAAACGCATCGGCTGAACTCAAACCAGTAAACTCACCCGAATCAATCAACACACCTTTTTCTGTAAAAGCACACGCACTAATATCAACACTCGTTTCACCTACAGCGGCAATGACTGCCTTAATCGGCAAGTCATACGCCTTAGCAAATTCCCAGTCACGCTGATCATGAGCAGGAACAGACATAACCGCCCCTGAGCCATAGGACATTAAAACAAAGTTTGCTACCCAAATCGGTACTTGCTTGCCCGTTAATGGATGCGTTGCATAAGTACCTGTTGCCATACCCTTCTTTTCCATTACAGCCATATCAGCTTCGGCACTTTTAACCTGTTTACACTCTTCAATAAACTGACCTAAAGTCGCATTATTTTTAGCGGCTTGCAATGCCAAAGGATGCTGTGGGGCAATGGCAACATAGGTCACACCCATTAACGTATCAGGGCGAGTGGTAAAAACAGATAAAACCTCCTCAGAGTCAGCAACCGTAAAGTCCAATTGCACACCTTCTGAGCGACCAATCCAGTTTTCTTGCATCGTGATCACTTGCCTAGGCCAGCCATCCAGTTGCGTCAGATCATTTAATAACTCATCACCTAAGTCGGTAATTTTCAAAAACCACTGGCTAATCTCACGCTGCTCAACGATTGCATCTGAACGCCAACCGCGACCATCAATGACCTGCTCATTCGCTAAAACGGTTTGATCAACAGGATCCCAATTCACTGTAGCTTTCTTTCGATAAACCAAACCTTTTTTTAGTAAACGGGTAAAAAACCACTGCTCCCAGCGATAGTAATCTGGTTTACAAGTTGCTAGTTCACGATTCCAATCAACCGCCAAGCCTATTTTTTGCAATTGCGAACGCATATCAACAATATTCTTATTCGTCCATTCTGCAGGTGGAACATTATTCTGAATGGCTGCATTTTCTGCGGGCAAACCAAAAGCATCCCAGCCCATCGGTTGCATCACATTCTTACCCTGCATACGCTGAAAACGTGCAATCACATCTCCAATCGTATAATTACGCACATGCCCCATATGCAGTTTTCCGCTAGGATAAGGAAACATCGAAAGACAGTAATATTTTTCTTTATCAGGATCTTCTGTAACATTAAAGATATTGTTATCAAGCCAATATTTTTGAATATCGGCTTCAATTGACGCATGTGAATAGGTTTCTTGCATAGTGATACTTTTTAGATCAGGTGAGAATTTAAAGTAATAACTCAATTCAAATTATTGTAGGATGGACTTCAGTCCGTCAATGAATTTAGCAGAATAGCGGTTATTAGCTTGGGATAAAAGATCAATCTACTGATGACCTTTCCTTAATGTCATTTTTCTCTTTCTTCAATATGAAATTATTTAGACTGCTTCAGTATCTCTATCGCATGATCACACAATAGATTGTCGTGGCTGATGTCAACACTCATATTGCATCAATTTCACTATCAATAGAGCCTCATTCTTTATTTTTAGCCTATGCGTTTTTCAGTGCGAAGAGCACACTCTGAAAGTGGGTAATGAATCGCCACTCACTTCACACAATGTACTAAAAAATAGCCAAAATAGAGTATTTTAGACAATAATAATTTCAATATTATCAAACAATCCCACGCTTTATATTTGTCATCGACTACTAACAACCTATATAATATTATCCACAGAATTGATTGATTTGGATAAAAAATGCCTATTTACGACTACAAATGTAGCAGTTGCGACCATGAAATTGAACTCATTCAGAAAATGAGTGATTCTCCCGCAACTCAATGCCCTTCATGCTCAAAAGAAACTTTAAAGAAAAAAGTCTCCGCACCTTCATTTCGACTCAGTGGTAATGGCTGGTATGAAACTGATTTTAAAGAGGGCAAGAAGAAAAATGTTGTTAAACAAGATAAAGAAAAAAGTAATCCTCCTGTTTGTGCATCAAACAAGTGTGCTGTTAAATAATTATGTCTGAAACTTCCAAAATAATTGCTACATTAAGACGATATATTATTGCAGGTCTCCTCATTTGGATTCCTCTGGGTGTCACCTTTCTTGCCATCAAACTCATTGTTGACTTACTTGACAAAAGTCTTGTTATTTTACCTGAACATTTACAACCCGGAAGCTTCTACGGCTATCCTATTCATGGTGCAGGGATTATTCTTTGTATACTGATTGTTCTTATTACAGGAATGATCTTTACTAATTTGGTGGGTAGAAAAGTTGTTTTTGGTGGTGAGTTCATCTTAACCCGATTACCTATTATTCGCTCAATTTACACCGCCGTAAAACAACTGACTCAAACCGTTCTTACTTCTGATGAAAATGCTTTTAAACAAGTATTGCTCGTTGAATACCCCCGTCGTGGTATTTGGACTTTGGCATTTCAAACAGGAGAACCTATTGCAGAGTTCAATGATTTAACAGGTTCAGCGTTACTCACAGCCTTTGTGCCTACAACACCTAATCCCACTTCTGGTTTTATCCTCATGCTACCTAAAGATGAAGTCATTAGGGTGAGTATTAATGTGGAAGACGCCCTAAAGTTTATTATGTCTTTAGGTGTTGTAACGCCAGGCTCACAACCAGAAACGACATCCAAAATTATTGACAAAGCAATTTCTGCACATGAAAAACGACATAATACCGGCTGATACTTGCCAATGATGAACATTCCGCTTACCATTCCGCTTCATTAATTCTTTTGAGCGAATACTATGCGTAGTCATTACTGCGGTACGGTCGATGAGACGATTCTCGACCAAGAAATCACCCTCTGCGGATGGGTTAATAAACGTCGTGATCATGGCGGTGTTATCTTTGTTGATTTACGGGATCATACGGGTTTAATTCAGGTTGTTTTTGATCCTGATGACCCTGCGGTATTTCATCTTGCTGAAAGCATTCGCAATGAGCATATTTTACAGGTTAAAGGTCGTGTAAGAGATCGCCCAGAAGGCACTATTAATGAAAGTTTAGTGAGTGGTAAAATCGAGGTCTTTGGTCTAGAGCTTAATGTTCTCAGTGCTTCACAAACACCTCCTTTTCAACTAGATGAAGAAATCAATGAAGAGTTGCGTTTAAAGCATCGCTATGTGGATTTACGTCGTCCAGAGATGCAACAGCGTCTACGCACACGCGCCAAAGTCACTAGCTTTATGCGTCGCTTCCTTGAAGAGCAAGATTTTCTTGATATCGAAACACCCACATTAACTCGTGCAACACCTGAGGGTGCACGTGACTATGTTGTGCCTAGTCGTATTCATGAGGGTGAGTTTTATGCTCTACCACAATCACCACAGTTATTTAAGCAACTGTTAATGATGTCTGGTATGGATCGTTATTATCAAATTGCACGTTGTTTCCGTGATGAAGATTTACGTTCAGATCGCCAACTAGAATTTACTCAACTTGATATTGAAATGTCCTTCATGAATGAAGAACAAATTATGAATATCATGGAAGATATGTTGCGCAAGCTGTTTAAAGAAGTCTTGGGTGTGGATTTGGGTAACAGCTTCCCACGCATGACTTATGCTGAAGCAATGGATCGTTTTGGTTCTGATAAGCCAGATTTGCGTATTCCATTAGAATTAGTAGAAGTCAGTGATCTTATGGCTGGAGTTGACTTTAAAGTTTTCTCTACACCTGCTAAAGATAAAGGTAGCCGTGTTGCTGCATTGCGTTTACCTAAGGGTAGCAAGCTAAGTCGCAAGGATATTGATAATTATACTAAGTTTGTCAGTAAGTATGGTGCTAGAGGTTTAGCTTATATTAAAGTGAATAATATTGACGACGGTATTACTGGCTTACAATCCCCTATTCTCAAGTTCTTACCTGATGATGTTGTCCTTGATATTATGCAACGTGTGGGAGCTGAAACGGGTGATCTTGTCTTCTTTGGTGCGGATAAAGCAAAGATTGTTAATGATGCACTGGGTGCTTTGATTGTTAAGCTTGGCAATGATTGTGGATTAATTCAAGGCGAATGGGCACCGTTATGGGTGGTTGATTTTCCAATGTTTGAATGGGATGACAAAAATAATCGCTGGCAAGCATTGCATCATCCGTTTACTGCAGCGAATACTGATGATATCGAAGCAATCAAAAAAGCACCCGGTGAGTTAATCTCTCGTGCTTACGATATTATTCTTAATGGTACAGAGCTAGGTGGTGGATCAATTCGTATTCATGACTCAAAAATGCAGCAAACCGTCTTTGAAGTATTAGGTATTTCAAATGAGGAAGCGAATGATAAATTTGGCTTCCTATTAGATGCCTTAAAATATGGCTGTCCTCCACTGGGTGGTATTGCATTAGGCTTAGATCGTATGATTATGCTGATGACAAAAAGTCGTTCGATTCGTGAAGTGATGGCATTCCCTAAGACTCAAAGCGCTCAATGCCCATTAACGAATGCACCTTCAAAAATTGATAGAGAGCAGTTGCGTGAACTACATATTCGAGTGCGTAAACCTATAACAGACACTGAATAAACTTTCATTAAATCACTGTTTGTAAAAAGGTTGGTTTTTACCAGCCTTTTTTTATGCCTACTTTTTATAATAATCCAATAATTCCTACTATAAACTATAGGTCATGTTATATCAGGCTCTAAAAATAATAATATTTTATTCAATTGTTAGCTAAATGCTTTACTCCCTTACTATCGTAATGAAAATAGGAAAGTAGTTTCCATTAGATTTTAGTTATAGCTTGATGCTACGCCATTCTTTTAAAAAAAAGCAAATTTTAGAGCCTTTTGTAATACAGATTACAGAGGCAACAGGAACGGTTAATAATCCATCCTTTTATCTCTTATATTTTTCTAAAAATGAAATTCTGCTATAGTTATTTTTATAGCAAGAGTGAATAAAACAAACAGATAATAATTAATTTTAACGTTTGTTTTTATATTATAAAAGAAATATAGAGAGATTTATTATGTCATCGAATACTTTTTTGAAATTATCAGGAAAAGCCGCAGTAGAAGAAATAAAAAAATTAAGTGATGAAAGTATTAAGCAGATATTAAGAGAGCATCCAAATAATCAATATGTGATACAAGAAGCTGATAGAAGAGGCTTATAAAATACTAGCCGTTCCTGTTAGATTTTAGCTAGAGGTTAATGGTACGCCAATTTACTTTATAGGTACTATAAAACGGGAACTATTGGGCTTTAGCCTATCATTGACAGACTAAAGCCTGATCACATTTACTCACCAGAAGGTTTAGCAAAGTTATCATTTAAACGCTGAACAAAACGATCAGTATCATCACGTAGTGCATCAATACGACGCTGTGCCACATTACCCCAGCCACTCGGCTTGCTTAAAAATAGACTACGCCATATTTTGGTGCTTTTACAGAACGCCTCCTCTAAATTACCTGCATGATCAGTTGATAATTTCTTAGCAATTGAATTAGCAAATATTTTACGATAATAAAAGTGTAATCCCACTAGAAGAATAGTCATTCCTCCCAATACGCCATATTTTAAGGAATGATTTTCACTAAAACTAGCCAACCATGATGGACTAAAGCTTAGACCTTGCCAGTAACCTGCATAGATTGAGTAACTGAGTGCAAGTATTATTAATAGTGATGCCGTTGCAATATCGGCAAGAACAACACGCTTTTTCCAACGCTGAATACTCGCTGTTAAGCGTGGTATTGATTGATTTTCAATATGATTTGCCATTGACTCCATATTGCCAACAATACGATAAACACGTTCAACCGTAATGCTATCAATACGAGCAAGAATTTCTTGATAGTCAACATCACGTTTCGCTTTATAACGTTCCCAAACACCTTCATTCTCAACAGGAACGGCTAAGTCTTCATTGTAAAGCACAAAAAAACGACCTGAAGTTAAGCCATATTGAACTAATGCTTTCTGCCATGAAGCAATAATTTCTTCAAGATTATCATCTTTTGCAGAAGTATCTATTTGATTAAGAATAAAAAGAAACTTACTACTATCATTACGTCGTTGCGCACCATTGACAAGATGCTCAAGTGTATCCTTCATTGCACCTGGCTCAGGATGACGAGCATCAAAAAGCACTAAAACAAGGTCGGATAATTCAATAATATGATCCGTAATTCGCAAGGTTGATTTGCGTTGCTCATCCGCATCAAAACCAGGGGAATCAATAAAAATCTTACCTTTCAATATCTCACTAGGTGCAACTTTCATTTGCAAATAGTTATCAACCTTAGAGCCTTCACCTTCTGCTACACCTTCGATATCTTCACTGATTTGATAAAAGGGAAAGCGAGCATCACCATCAAGTGCTAATCCAGGTAAGGTACGCACCTTGCCCTTTTCTGTATAGGTAATAACGGTAAAACGATCATCAACGGCTTGATTGCCTGTTTTTTGCAATGGCAAATCAATGAGTGAATTAATAAAACTTGATTTTCCCGCAGAGAAAGTACCTAAGACCGAGATCATCGGCCACCATGAAATTTGTGTTGTGTATGACTCACTTCTTCCTAATAAGCCAATTTTGTGTGCTATTTTATCAAGCTGCTTATAGCGATCAACCACTTCAACAAGAATAGGTGCCTCAGCTTTCAAATGCTCTTGTAAACGCTCTAATCGATTGATCATACGTGTATCTGGTATCATATATTATCCCCTTTTTTATAATCTATAGCGATTAATTTACACCGATACTAGCTATAAATCATCTATTTTACATCGATATATTTAACCCTAAAGTAATTATTCTTAATGATATGCGGAGATTTTTATTTTTTCACTCGTTGTGGCATAGCAGGTGCGGGTGGATTGTAATAATTTGCTTGCTGACGAGATGGAGGCATGAAGTTCTGTGGTGGTGATCCAGGATAGCGACCCACTGAGCTATTACTCCAAGGGAGAAATTTATTGAACATACTCAATGGTGTTGAGATATTATGATTCAAGCTCTTCATATCTTGCTGCATATACCGTGTGCTTTTGGTCATATTATTGATACTATTTGACATTGAACCGACGTCATTTTTCATAGCAACGGTAGAATCAACTAACTGCCCCATTTGTCCTGCCATTGATCCTGTTGAACCCACTAATGATGTCATATTCTCTGACATAACAATAATGTTAGATGATATTATTTCCATGTCTTTTTCAATGGAATTAGAAATAGTTGTCATTGAATTTGACATTTTTGCAACATTAGATGTTAAAGACTGAACAAGGTAAAAACCATAAGCTGCCAATATGATAAAGGCTAATAAACTAGGGTAAAGTAACATTTGTAAGCGGCGGGTTGAAGATTGTTCTCGTTCCTCTAGTTCGCGCAACTCATTTTCAAGTTCTAACACGTACTCACGGTGTAACCCACTCTTTTCACTCATAATAATGTTTGCCCTAGCTTGTTAATTGATAATTCCCATCGGTAATCAGATACGATTCAGATGTTATTTTCAGCCACTCCTAAAGAATATCACTACTTTATTTATAGGCTTCCCTATGTTGACCGATAATACCGTAGCAAATTCACTCTATTTATTCACTCTATCAATATAATACCTAAATTGTTACAAAGGTAACATTTCAAACTGTATTGATTGGTATTTAATCACAGTAATACTGGAGTTGCTCAATACTATAATGCAGCATTAGGCAGGTATCTTTTATGAGTTAACTTTCATGACAGTTGGTAGTAAAAACTGTCATGAAAGGTCAATCTCACTTGAAGGTTACTTAGGTGCTTCAGCTTTCTTTTGTATTAGATCATTTATTTCTTTTGCTTTCTCAGGGAAGTAAGCACCGATAAAACCAAGCATATTGGCAACGTCTGTGCTTCTACCTGACTCCAGCATTGGCACTGCTATATCAGAGTAGATTTTTGCTGATTCTTTACGCTTATCCATATGCCATAAAACATTAGCTAGCTCACCTTTATAACTAATATTATCAGGCTTACGCTTAATAACTTCCTCATAAAATTCAACAGAATCCTCTAAGTTTTTAGACCAATAAGCACCACGAGCATGACTCAATAAAATATGATCAGATAGGCTTGCTACTGTAGCGTCCTTTTTAACTTTTGGTAGAATATTGCCACCTTTGGTATCTGTACTTGCTGGCGCATTGCCTTCTAGTGACTTAACTGAAGCTGGACTGGCTGGTGCAGTAGGGCTTACTTTTGGAGCTACTGGTTGCTTTGGCTGAGCTGGAGCTTCTGGCTCAACAGGTGTTGCCTCAGTAGCTTTAGCATCATCAGTACTTTCTTCTGGTGTTTTAGCTTTGTCAGTACTTTCTGCTGGGGTGGCTTCTGTAGCACTACCTTCTGGCTTAGCTTCACTTGGAGCCGTTGGTGCAGTAGGTTGCTCTGGTTGAGCTGGAGCGTCTGGCTCAGCAGGTGTTGCCTCAGTAGCTTTAGTATCATCAGTACTTTCTGTTGCTGTAGCTTCTGATGGCGTTGTAGCACTATCTTCTGGCTTAGCTTCACTTGGAGCTGTTGGTGCAGTAGGTTGCTCTGGTTGAGTTGGCGCTTCTGGCTCAACAGGTGTTTCCTCAGTAGCTTTAGCATCATCAGCACTTT
>JAGLEV010000002.1 GCA_023144895.1 Thiotrichaceae bacterium | reverse complement strand
GTAGTGCTTCAAAAAAAATTAATAATTTTTCTTTAGGTAGAATACCGAAAGTCACTCCCGCCTTACAAAAAATTTACTCTTTTGACCTTGGGGCAAAGAGCAAAGTGGCAGGTCGTTCTTGTCAGATTGTTCTAGCAAGACCGAAAGATAGGAAGCGTTATTTACAAAAATATTGTATTGATGCCAAGCATAGCATTGTTCTCAAATATACCTTAATTGACCAGAAACACAAAACAGTAGAACAGTTTATGTTTACCAGTTTTAAAGTTTTATCTGCTAACAAAAAAAGTCAAAATATTATGGCTCAGATTTCAAAAAGCTTGATACCTGTTAAGGCTATGACCAAAGGAAGAAAAAGCAATAAAGAGGCTTCGTGGATATTTGATTCATTGCCCACAGGATTTAAGCCTATCTCGAATCACTGGGTAAAGAATGATAAATTTAATCGAAAATCTAAACAGTTAATTGTTAGTGATGGTATGACTTCAGTTTCGGTATTTATTAGCAAAGGGACTAGTAAAAATGGAGAGCCGATTAGCTCTGGTGCACTTAATATCGTTTCCCATAAATTATTAGCTTATGAGGTTGTACTCGTTGGTGAGGTGCCCAAGGCAACACTAGAAGATATATTTAAAGCTTTAAGAAAGTTATAAAGAATACTGGTAAAATTCCCTATGAGCTTATAACACAACTCACAGGGATTACGGTATAAGTTATACTGTTTGGTAATAAATATTTTGAGGATGTTTAGCCTGAGCGAAGAAGAACCAACGCTCTAGTAATAATCCCACATATTGAACAGCAACAGCAAGAATATAAGCAATATAAGAATGCTGTAGTAAACCGATAGTAATCAATACTAAAGGAACTAAAAAGACAAGTATCAAGAAGCCCCATTTAACTGCTTTCATTGTCCCATCAGACTGTCCATGAAAATATTCACGCGTATTGTATGAGCCACCCATAGCGCCTTGTGCTATTTGTCTAATCTTGCTATGACGAATACCAATGGCTGAACTAGCCGTTGATTTAGGTTTAATTAAACTATTACGAATCAGTGAACTCACTTTAGTTATCATCGCTAACACTGTAAAGATGATTGCCCAGCCTGCAAACATATTGACGAGACTGGGGGCGCTTTTAAAGGCATAAGCTGTCGCCAATGCAAAACCAGAAGCGAGACCTAATAAAGCAAAGTTAACTAAGGTTAATGGTGTTGCCCATTCTTGTAAGAAACGCATACTTGCATAAATCATTGCAGTACAAATAAATAATGTAAAGCTAAGTAGCACTGCCACAATGCCAACAATGAGGGATAGATTAATTTCTAGTGGTCCAAGGTGTACGAGTGTTATATCAAGATTAAACCAATGGATCAGACCATAAATAAAAGCCACCAATCCAAAACTGGGTAGCACGATAACTTCACGAGATAACCATGAGGTTTTCCATTGTGAGACTGTTCGCCAAGCCCGCTCAGGTCTTCCTAAGTGAAAGAATGAAGCTAATAGTGCTGAAACAAGAAAGACCAATGAAATCAATGTACCAATCGCATAGAATTCTGAGGACTGTTCAACTTTTACCAACTCCACTGAAGCATAGGTTTGTGCTGTGATCAATGCGGTAAATAAACCTTGCGACAAACCAAGCAAAGTGGTTAAAAATATAACTGAAAATGCGGGATGCATAATATTATCCTTTTAGATCCAACTTGAATCTTCTAGTGTGAGGTCATCATCTGATGGCTTAGTGAAGTTTTCATCTTTAAGTGGATTCTCAACACGATTAAGATCATCATCTTGAAGGTCTATTCTTACTTTACGGCGGGGTAAATAATGATTAGCAGGATTTGTTCCCCACTCTGGCATTAATTGATAACCCCCTTCTTCACGAATTAAGCGTGATGCTTCTGAATGCTCATCATGGACATCACCAAAAATACGGGCTGACGTTGGACAAGCTAAGACACAAGCGGGCTTACGACGTGACTCAGGAAGTGAGGTATCATAGATGCGGTCAACACACAGTGTGCATTTTTTCATGACCTTCTGATTTTCATCGATTTCACGTGCACCATAGGGACAAGCCCAAGAGCAATACTTACAACCAACACATTTGTCATAATCGACCAGTACAATACCATCTTCTTTACGCTTATATGAAGCACCTGTAGGGCAAACTGGCACACAAGGTGGCTCTTCACAATGTAAACAAGATTTTGGAAAATGGACGACTTCAGTAAAAGGGTATTCACCGATCTCATAAGATTGTACGCGATTAAAGAAAGTTCCTGTTGGGTCACGACTATAAGCATTAAAGTCTGTCATCGGCCCTGCTTGACCCGATGTATTCCACTCCTTACAAGAAGTAACACAGGCACTGCAACCGACGCAGACATTTAAATCAATAATAAGAGCGAGCTGAGTCATTAGTGACCTCCTGACATCTTTTTAGCAGAATCTAATAATTTCTTAAAGATTCCTTTACCACTTTGGTAAGCTAATGGATCATTGGGATTTCTACGTTTAAACATACCCGGTAATGGCTGCATACTCTTAAAGACAGGAGACGTTATTTTTTCTTCCTTATCTTCAGCTTTGTATACCTTTACACGAACATCATACCAACCCGCTTGCCCTGTGACAGGATCGGAGTTAGAAATAAAGCCTTCACGAGTACGACAAGGAAGCTCTTCAGCAATTAAGTGATTTAATAAGAAACCTTGGTTTGACTCATTGGCAGTCTTATCTAGTCCCCATGCACCCGATGCTTTACCAATGGCATTCCAAGTCCAGACAGTGCTAGGTTCTACCGCTTCAGAGAAACGACACAGACAGCGAACCTTACCGTGCATTGATTCTACCCAAACCCAATCGCCATCATCAAAGCCATTTTGATTACCAATACTGGGGTGTAAATACAGGTGGTTATAAGCATGAATCTGTCGCAACCAAACGTTTTGTGAGTCCCATGAGTGATACATTGCCATAGGGCGCTGAGTGATCGCACTTAATGGATATTCACGACGGTTTGTCATTTCAACTTCCAGTGGTTCATGATACATAGGCAATGGATCGAAATAGGTTTCTACACGAGCACGTAAATGATCAGGTGGCTGTTTACCTTCACGTTTACCTTGTGCGGCACGTCTAAACTCCATAAAGATTTCAGAGTAAATATGCAGTTGAATAGGGGCAGCATAACGGGTTAAACCATGATGTTGCGCCCACTCTAAATAACCTTCATTCCAGTTACGCATATACTGGTAAGAGCGCGGTAACTTGTGATGGTGAACACAATCATTATTCGCATACATTTCCCATTGATTCGGGTTAGGCTCACCTTTCATGGTTTTCTCGCCTGACTTACCGCGCCAGCCTGATAAAAATCCAATACCTGATCCTGGAGCCGTTTCAAAGTTAATAATAAAGTCAGGATAATCACGATATTTACGCTGTCCTTTATCATTAATAAACGTTGGTAATTTAAGGCGTGTACCCATTTCAATTAAGACTTCTTGGAATGGCTTACAATCACCTGTCGGTGGCAATATTGGTACACGTACAGCATCAACTGGACCATCATATTCAGAAATAGGGCGATCCAGCATAGACATGACATCATGGCGTTCTAAATAGGTCGTATCAGGCAGTACTAAATCAGCAAATTGTACGGTTTCTGATTGGAAGGCATCACAGACAATAATGTAGGGGATTTTATATTCACCCGATTCTTCTTTATCAACCAACATTTTGCGAACTTCGCTAGTATTCATTGAAGAGTTCCATGCCATATTCGCCATGAACAATAATAGAGTATCTATTTTATGCGGATCACCACGCCAAGCATTAGTGATCGCATTGTGCATTAAACCATGGGCTGATAAAGGATGCTCCCATGAAAAGGCTTTATCTAAACGTATCGGCTCACCTTTATCATCAACAAATAGATCATCAGGAGAGGCTGGAAAACCTAGAGGCATACCGTTTAATGGTGTATTTGGTTGCACATCATCAGGGCTATTGGGTGGCTTAGGGCAAGGAGGAATAGGGCGTGGGAAAGGGGCTTTATGACGAAAACCACCTGGGCGATCAATCGTGCCCAATAAGGTCATTAAAATCGCCATATTACGAATCGAGTGGAAGCCATTAGAGTGAGCGGCTAAACCACGCATGGCATGAAAAGCAACAGGATTCCCCGTGACGGTATCGTGTTCTTCACCCCATGTGTCTGTCCACGAGATGGGTAGTTCAATTTTGTGATCGCGTGCAGTAACACCCATTTCATGTGCTAGGCGCGTGATGGTTGTCTCATCAATACCCGTGATTTGAGCAGCCCATTGAGGGGTAAATGCCTCAACACGATCCGCTAAAAGCTGAAATGCTGTTTTAACTTTTGTACCCTTTAGGTCGTATTCACCAAAAAGATAGGGGTTTGCATTTCTATTCTGGCTGGATACCGCTTCATTGGTATCGCGATCCCACCATAATTTATTTTGTGGATCAACACAGCCTTCACGGCGATCTTCTGTGGTACGTTCAAACAAACCAAAGCTATTATCCTCTTCGTCTTGATTGATTAATTCAGCCGCATTGGTGTATTTAATTAAGAAGTCTCGATCAAATAAAGCATCTTTGATTAATATATGAATTAAGGCGAGAAATAATGCACCATCAGTACCAGGGCGAATGGGTACCCATTCATCTGCTACGGCAGAATAACCTGTGCGTACAGGGTTAATAGAAATAAATTTACCCCCATTGCGCTTAAAATGAGAAAGCTCAATTTTAAGAGGGTTAGAGTGGTGATCTTCTGCTGTACCAATCATAACAAATAGCTTAGCGCGTTCTAAATCGGGACCACCAAACTCCCAAAATGATCCACCAATTGTGTAGATCATGCCCGCCGCCATATTCACGGAACAGAAACCACCATGGGCTGCATAGTTCGGTGTTCCAAACTGCTTGGCAAACATCCCTGTCAATGCCTGCATCTGATCACGACCCGTAAATAAAGCAAACTTCTTAGGATCGGTCGCTCGAATATTGCTTAAACGATCTTCCATGATCTGAAAAGCTTCATCCCATTCGATAGGAACAAATTCGCCCGCTCCCCGTTCTGTGCCTGGCTTTCGTTTGAGGGGTTTGGTTAATCGTGCAGGAGAATACTGCTTCATAATACCTGAGGAACCTTTGGCACAAATCACGCCCTTGTTAAGAGGGTGGTTAGGGTTTCCTTCGATATAGCGTACTTCACCTTTTTCAAGAGTTACGTTGATACCACAACGACAGGCGCACATGTAGCAGGTTGTACTCTTAACCTCGACATCTTTTCTGACGGGAGAATTTGACATAATTGATGTGTTTTCTTAAGACAGTAAGCGCGTGATTATATGTGTTATTGCGTTAGAAAACAATAATATTGCCATATTCTAATAGACGAGTATCTTATCTATGTGAAAAATATAATTAATCGTATTGAGGCATCAGTAAATTTGATGCAATATACCACGATAATAATACGCTTATAAAGCTCAAATTATAAACAGAAGTTATTTTTGTTTAAGTAGACTATTGTATTTATAATACAAGCTATTATAATCATTTTTTTATTAAAATAAACCGCTAATCTTATGAACTTATTCCGACTCTTAGTCTCTCTTACCCTAGTGCTTTCTACCGCTAGTTATGCGAATGCGCCACGAGTAAAAATTTTACCACTCGGTGACTCTATTAGCTGTGCTAGTACACAAAAATTAAGCTATCGATACCCACTTTGGAAGTCGTTAGTCGACAAGGGAAAACCCTTTGCATTTGTTGGCAGTCAACTACAAAAAGGAAATGGTGGTCGTCATTGGCAGCATTATAAAGGTCGTCACTTTCCACGAGCTAATGAAGGTCATTCTGGTTGGCGTGCTGATCAAATTCTTAAAGGATTAGATGATGGTACCGCAGGCTTATCTTCTTGGTTGGTGAATTACACCCCAGATATTGTATTGATACACCTAGGGACTAATGATCTTATGCAGTCTCAGTCACCAGAATCTACCGTCGACGATATTGAAAAAATTATTGTTAAAATTCGTAAAAGAAACCCTAAAGTTAAGGTCTTGTTAGCTAAAATTATGCCCATTGGGAAAAGTAGCAAAGTTCCTTGGCTTAATCAGTTGATTGGTCGGTTAGCGATAAAGCTAAATCAGCCTAGTTCGCCAGTGCGTACTGTTGATATGTATTCTGGAATGAATTTTCAGAGCGATATGGAAAGAGATAAGATTCATCCTAATGCTAGAGGCGAAGTGAAACTTGCTAGTCGTTGGTTAAATGCTTTGATACAGAATAAGTATTTGTAAGCAGCTGGTAAGCTCCATAAACTTTTCTCTCGTTACCATATTCTGCTGTTTAGCAATGGGAATTTGAGTCAGTTTGAACTAGAATCTATCAGCTACATGGAAGCAGTTGATCGGTTACTCATACGGTATGTTTTTATGAAAACAAATTATTTCATTATAATAATTCTTGTCATATTACTCAGTATTTCAATGGCATTAAACTATATTTTTTATAAGAAATCTTTTATTCCATTACATGCCTTAAGACTCGATCCTATGGAGTTGGAATACTATCCTTCAACGACCGTTGAGGTCAAAGAAAATACCGTGGTCTTTTATGGTGATTCTCGGAGCTTGAGCTGGCCTTTTGCTGAAAATGACCAGTTCCACTTTATTAACCGTTCGATTGGTAGTCAAACTTCAATACAGATTGTTAAACGATTTATCACTCACGTTGCTCCTTATAAACCGAGTATTATTTTGGTGCAGATGTGTATTAATGATTTAAAAATGATCCCTCTATTTCCAGAGCAAAAAGCGCGTATTATTACTGATTGTAAAAATAATATTATGACTCTATTGGAGCAAGCTAATGATATTAATGCCAAAGTTATTTTAACAACCGTGTTTCCTTTGGCTGATATTTCGTTGGATAGGAAAGCTTTAGGTATGAGAGAGCAAGTGATTATTGAAGCCATTGATGAAGTGAATCTTTTTATCAAAACCTTACAGGCTGAAAATAGGATTATCTTCGATAGTTATCAGTTGTTAGTGGGTAAGGATAGAAAAATAGATTCTCGTTATAGTCATGATTGGCTACATTTGAATAATCTAGGTTATCAGCACCTTAATAAGCATCTTGAAAAGTTGCTGAGTCCTTCCAAGCCAACACGGTAAAATCATTCTCCAAATAATCATCAATCAGTTCAATACGTTCAGCCATAGGCTCAAGTAGAGCAATGATTTCCTCGGGGTGAAAGCTTTGTAAGTCCCAGCGGCTCGCCGTCCATTGATGGCGAGCATCCAATAGGTTGAAAGCGATACCTTTACGACAGCTTGCAAATAAGCGTTTAATGACTTGGTGGGCATAATCGCCATTATCATTCAGCTTATTATTCAGTGTTCCAGAGAGGGTCAGATAATCAAAGTGGTTGGGAGCAGGGTTGTAGTCAAATAAATCACCTACTTGCAAATCAGCATCAGGATAATGTTTACGTCCTTCAATAATAAAATTCTCAGATAAATCAATGCCTGTAAACTGTATATCTAGCCCTAATTTTACTAAAAATCCTGCAAAATGACCAAAGCCACAACCAACATCTAAGATGGAGTCACCTGATTTTATTGCAATCTCTGCTATTTTACTAAAGCGTAACTCTTGAACTTCTTTGCTGCTCCAAAGTAAAGCATTGGCATGAAAGCCATGTCGTTTAAATGCGCTATTGTAGCTAGAGAGTATCTGCTGACGGTGGATGTTATCAAGAGGCATTGGGTAAGCTCATGTTATTGTATTTTACTATAGTAACCTTATTTTAATTATTAGGATTTTACTTATGTTGGGTTTTATCAAACAAGGTTGGGCTTTTTTATCCTTACTACTCGTGCCCGTGAGTTATGGTGCATCAATTAAGCCTGATGAGGATGTTGTATTCTTTCCAACAGCAGCCCATATTCTTGAAGATGGGCGCTGTGAAGTACCTGTTCATTCTTGGGTTTTTGAGTTTGAAGAAAACAGCCTGAGAGTGAATGCCAGTACCAAGTTGGTTGCAGAGTTGATGACAAAATTTGGTTTAAGCAAAGAGCAAACAGAGTCTGATCTTTTTCGTCAACGTATTGCTTGGTTTTTAGTGGATAATCAGTGGTACAAAAAGCTAAAAATCAATCTTAATGATAAGACGCTAGAACTGAATAAAACTGTTTTAGGTGGTCATAGCTATAGTCAACTAGCGACGACTTGCAAAGTGGGTAATCAATCAGGCTGGGTTGATTACCAGCTTATTCTTCCAGAAAAAGATAAACGCAAGTTTACAGGACAAGTGCTGTTTATTCCCAAACAGGGTTTGAGTGTTATTTCTGATATTGATGATACGATTAAGATTAGCGAGGTTTTGAATAAAAAGGCTTTGATGCGTCATACCTTTGTAGAACCTTATAAGGCACCAGAAGGTCTGCCTGCTTATTATAAAAAACTGGCAGATAAAGGCGCTTATTTTCATTATGTTTCAGCATCGCCTTGGCAATTATACCCTAGTTTAAAAGATTTTCTCTGGTCACATTATCCTAAAGGCACTGTTTCTTTACGCCACTTTCGGCTTCAAGATTCAAGCTTGATTAATTTTTTTAAGTCTTCTAAAAAATATAAGCTAATGACTATTCGAGGAATTTTAAATCGCTATCCTCAACATCAGTTTATTTTGATTGGGGATAGTGGCGAGAATGACCCAGAAGTTTATAGGCAGATTGCTAAGGAGTTTCCTAATAATATTCAGCAAATATTGATTCGTAAAATTGAAGGTTCTATTCTTAGTCAAGAGCGTATAAATAGCTTGGATAAGGTATTGAAAGGGAAGTGGCACTGGTTTGATAAGGCGGTGGATATACCTAAAATTTGATCGATAACGGCTCTATAAGATGGTTTCTTTTAGTTTTGACAAATAGTTATATGCAACTATAGCATTTTATGCTGGCTCTATGAATGATATTGTAGCCTGCTCAATAACTTACCACTTATCACAGAATAATTTCCTTTAAGGTCAAGAGCCTTTGTCACTCAGGTGTCTAGTACTTAATAATCTACCCATCGATACTAAAATTCTATTTATAACTATAACAGTAGCAAGCCTATGTTACACATACAGCACTCTGATTCTCCAGCCAGACAGCATTCTCAATCCAATTTTGAGTCTTCAAACATTCCATCCATCTGCATTCCTCTTTGGAAAAAAAGAGTGGATGTATTAAAGCAATTTTTTCATCACCACAAGCTAGCACTCTATTTTAGTAGTCTTTTTATTTCTATTTTGAGTATTGTTATCTACCTTGTTCTTCAACCCTTAAATATTACCACTGGCTGGATTCTCCTACTGGCTTTACTTGCAGGCTTATTAATGGGACTTTATATTAATGTCTGGCATCATCGTCAAGGTGTCAGATCTCATGCGATTGAGCTAATGAGTGGTGTTCCTGTGATTGGTGTCATACCTATTGTGACTCAAGGAGAACATTTTTTTGCTAAGGCAAAGTTATTAAGTGATCCTTACTCCCGTGTTGCCGAGGCATACCGTATTACAGCAACAGTATTAGCTCATAGTCAGAAGCCTAATGAAAATAAAGTCATTTTAGTGAGTAGCATTAATGCTAATGAAGGCAAAGAAATGAGCGCTGCTAATCTTGCTTATTTTATTGCTGAATTAGGATCAAAAGTCTTATTGGTTGATGCTGATTTTCGTCACCCAACATTACATACTCATTTATCCGTAGCGAACAATCAAGGGTTAATTAACTTTCTATTAGGTGATGCCAAGCTCAATGATATTACTAAAAAACTAACATCGAACAATAAGATGTTTGTTATTACAGGTGGCTCGTTACGAAACCATTCACCGATTGACCTTTTGTCTCATGAGAACATGAGTTCGTTTCTTTCTAAGGCAAAAAAATATTTTGATTATGTCATTATAAACTCATCACCTGTACGAGGTTTTTCAGACACTCTATTGCTGCATAGAGTGGCTACAACGAGCCTTATCGTGGTTCCTGAGAGCACGGTACAGTTAGATAAAATAAAAAAACAACTCAGTGTATTAAGCCAAGTGAGCAATACGACCATTAATTTATTAAAAGTTAATGCTCTTACCGACGTAGTGAGTCCAAACTACTATCGAGATTACAGTCAAAAACGTTTTTCACGATGGTTACGTTTTAAATCAGGTAGTAAGCTCAACTTAGGTCGCCAAGGACGTAAATACTGGTCATTATAATACGACCTGACATGTATTTATCATTTTAGGTAGCAATTTTGTTAGTGTTTTTCGGTTCAGCACGTTTAAGTGATGTATTTTAAAGCTGGTACAATATATCATGTGCTGAATCGATTTTTATTTTGACAAAAAATTTCCTTTACGCCATAGAGCTTTCAAATGACTTTTCGGACTTTACTTACTGCTATGCTTATTGGGTTAATCCTCTTTATTATTGCGGTTGCATTGGGGATGAAGTTTGAATGGGCAGAAAAACTCTGGAGTGATGATTCTGTTAATACAATAATCCACTCCTCAAGAGTTGAATCTGAGTCTGCTCAACAAAATAAACCCTCTCCTCAAGAGGTTGTGAGTGATCAATATAAATTAGTGGGTGAACAAGTACTTTCTGATGGTACTGAACGAGAAATTAAAGACCAATGTATTCGATCAAGTCGTCAAGCCGGTGTGACTAATGCTCATATTCATCAAGCGGTTGCTCAATGTGTTTCTCGTACTCAACAAAGAGTACAACAGGATAATTTTAATAGCTTAAAAGAAAGCAAGGCAAGCGTTGTCGACCCCGATACAATAGAAGCTTGTAATATTGTCGCCGCAGAAGAAAAAGAGCTGAATAATGAGCAAAGAAAAGCGATGGTGAAGCAGTGTATCGAAGCCAATACGGGCAATTGACGCATTCACACAAATACCTATAAAATACGATCCATTTGATTGATGAATAGGATGAGAGAATGAAGTCGTCGGTTGTTGTTATTGGTATAGGTGAGATTGGTTCTGTGATTGCTCGTGGTTTTTTACGTTTAGGGCATCCAGTTTATCCTGTAATACGTAGTATGGATATGGAAGCAGAAGCGATAGCATTACCTAACCCTGCCTTGGTTGTTTTAGCCGTAGGGGAGTCAGATCTTGATATTTTATTACCACAAATACCAGAGCAGTGGCGTTCTCAGTTAGTGCTGATCCAAAATGAATTACTACCACCTGATTGGCAAAAACACAGTTATAGTGATATAACGATTGCATCCATTTGGTTTGAAAAAAAATCAGGGCAAGATGTTAAGGTTGTTGTTCCCACTACGCTTTATGGCCCTCATGCGACCTTATTATCAAGTGCTTTAGATGCCTTATCTATCCCTAATACCCTGTTAGAATCAACGGAACAGCTTACCTTTGAATTACTGCGTAAAAATTACTATATTTTGACTAGTAATATCGCGGGCTTAAAAGCACCTGGAACTGTGGCGAACCTTTGGGAAAATCATCAGGATTTTGCTCGGTCTGTTAGTGACGATATTGCCAAACTACAATCACATTTATTAGGTGGAGTGACAGTAGATAATCAAGCGCTTATTGATGCGATGGTCGTTGCTTTTGAGGGTGATCCTGAGCATCAATGTATGGGGCGTAGTGCGCCTATTCGTTTACAACGCGCCCTAGATGTAGCCAAGTCAGCGAATATTGAAGTCCCTGTTTTATTCGCTATTGCCGAGCAGATGACTTAAGCTATCACAATGGAATACCTTCACTTTATACAGCCTTCTGTATTATGGGATGCAACCTTAGATTTGCGTATTAACGTTTTTGTTCAAGAGTTAAATGTCCCTGCTGATTTAGAAGAGGATGAGTTCGATAGTCTGGCAATACATTGTTGTGTACAAGATCAAGAAACGATGATCGCCACTTTACGTTTAGTTGCACAGGAAAATAATGTCGTGAAACTAGGGAGACTTGTCGTTGCTAAAAGTTATCGCCGCCAAGGTATCGCCACTGAATTAATGCACTATGCAATCCAATACTCTCAGCAGGTATTAGAGGCAAAGACACTCTTATTAGGTGCGCAATGTTATATCAAAATATTTTACCAGCCATTCGGCTTTACTGAGTATGGTGATGTCTTTGATGACGCAGGTATTCCTCATATTATGATGAAGAAAATACTGTCATGAGTGTTGCTAATGCTGTTCCTCTTGTTGCTGAATTTCTTGATGAAGCATGGTCAACTAAAGGCTTGAGTGAACATAGCTTAATGGCCTATGAGAGTGATTTGCGGCAATTCTCGACTTGGTTGGCACAGGATGATTCTGTCAATGTACCTGTTGATCTGGTAGTCGTAACAAAGGAGCAGATCCAGTCTTATCTTGCATGGTGTTTTGCGGAAAAATTTAAAGCTAGTAGTGTGGCGCGTTTATTATCCTGTTTGCGCCAATTTTATCGTTATTTATTACGCATGAAATTAGTGAATGACTCTCCTGTGGAGTTAATTAGTACACCAAAATTAGTACGTAATATTCCTGATACTTTAAGTGAGCCTGAAGTCTTAGCTCTTTTATCAGCTCCCAATGTAGAAACAGCAGAAGGCTTAAGGGATAAGGCGATGCTGGAATTGCTTTATGCCACAGGCTTACGAGTCAGTGAGTTGATTGGTATAGAGCTGTCACGCTGTTCTTTAGCCAATGGTGTGGTGCGAGTGCTAGGTAAAGGAAGCAAAGAGCGCTTAGTACCTATGGGGGATGAAGCGGTTGATTCAATAAAAGCTTACTTAGAAGAATCACGTCCTAGATTAATCCTTGGCAAGGGAGTCAGTAATGACTTGTTCATTACTCAGCGTGGCTCAGGAATGACACGGCAAGCTTTTTGGTATCTTATAAGGAAACATGCAGTACAGGCAGGTATTAATAGAAAAATATCACCCCATACAATACGTCATGCCTTTGCTACACACTTATTGAACCATGGTGCAGATTTACGAGTCGTACAGTTATTACTAGGACATACTGATTTATCAACAACACAAATTTATACTCATGTTGCTAAGGCACGATTACAAGAATTACATCAGCAACATCACCCACGAGCTTAGGAAGCTTTTTACTTGAGAGTAAAAAAGCAGTAGAGTGTGGGTATTTTTTAAACTAGGGGTTAGGTTAAATAAGCCCTAAAATGACAACAAATTTTTAAACTTAGGAATATCAATGAATAAATTACTAATAACAATAACATTACTGAGTGGGTTAGGTTTGGTCTCCACTTTTGTTTTAGCAGAATCGGAGATAGGTAATGCTTTTGCTGCAAAGGAGGCTAAAGAAAAGACGGCAGCTGTAGAGGCAGGTGTGCTAAAAGCCGATGACTCTCTTGTTAAAAAAGCAGAACCTAAAAAGGATGAGGGAAAAGACCCTGTTATTGCAAATATCATTAAAGTGCTTACCCCTTTATTTGGTGGTGAAGCTCCCGACAATGTCACTAAGTCAGGCGCTCCTGGAATGTATGAAATTACTGTTGGTACTGAAGTGATTTATGTTAACAATGATGCTAAATACATGTTTGTTGGAGAGGTTATTGATATTGAATCAAAGAGAAATCTTACCTCTATAGCAAAAAAACGTGCTGAGGAGGCTTATAAGGTTAAACGTAAAGAGATTATTGCTAAGCAAGATGTGTCTAAAACGATTAGCTTTAAAGCAAAAGATGAGAAGCAAGTATTAACCATCTTTACTGATATTGACTGCCCTTATTGCTCAAAACTACATAATGATGTGCCTGCACTAAACAAAAAAGGGATTACGGTTAATTACTATTTATTCCCTCGCTCAGGTCCTAATACTCCATCCTTTGCTAAAGCAATCAGTGCTTGGTGTGCTGATGATAATAAAGAGGCATTAACTAAAGCTAAAGAGCGTAAAGCTATTCCTAATAAGACTTGTGATAACCCTGTGGTAGAACAGTATACTTTAGGAAGAAAGATTGGTGTGACTGGAACTCCTGCTTTAATAACAGAAGATGGTACTTTGATTCCTGGTTATATGCCTGTCAATATATTGGTTGAGCGTTTAGGTCTGAAGTAATTCACCACAAATAGCTTATAAAAGTAGGGAAGAAGGTAGTGACTCTTCCCTATTTTTTTGTCTCAAAATATCGACCATTTAGAATGATAGAGCATAATAATTTAAGCTAAAAAATTAAATATAAAATCCTGTTTTTTATTATTAAATACATATTATTAATAATAAAATTAGCTACTTGAAACGCCTCTCTTGCTTTTCTTAAATTTTATCTCTTAAACATAAGCTACCGATTAAAATACCGACTTGACAAGATTGATTTTTTGATAAAATAATAATACTTGACCAAGCTACTAGGTTATTTTATATTGGAGTTATATTATATTAGCAAGATCTAATAGGTCGACAGAGGTTTACTATGAAACTTTCAACAAAAGGTCGTTATGCCGTTACAGCCATGATGGATCTCGCCATTCATGATGTAACAGGACCTGTGACGTTAGCAGATATTTCAAAATGTCAGGGCATTTCACTCTCTTACTTAGAGCAGCTTTTTTCTAAATTACGCAAAGATAATCTCGTTGAAGGTGTTAGAGGCCCCGGCGGAGGTTATCGTTTAGGTAAGCCAGCTTCTCAAATCAGTGTTGCTGATATTATAAAGTCAGTTGATGAGTCGATTGATGCCACTAATTGTGATGGTAAAGCAGACTGTAATAATGGTAAGCCTTGTCTTACTCATAAATTATGGACAGATCTAAGTGAGCAACTTTATGTATTCCTTGATGGCATTAAGCTTAATGAGTTTGTTAATCGCCCCGAAGTGAGAGAAATTTCTGATCGCCAAGATACTATGTCTAGCCGTATTGCTACAATGTTTCCACCGGTACGTCCTGCGGTTGAGAGTCGCATAGCATCATAAATGATTAAATTTTAACTAAAATAAGAAATACTTTTAATTGTTAGATAAAAATGCCACTCAGAAGTAGTGGCATTTTTATGTTTAGAGTAAAGTGTTAATCCAATGATTAATAGGAATATCTGCTTTTTGTTCCAGATGTGTTTGGCAACCAATATTCGCCGTCACAATCATATCAGGCTTAGCTTCACTCAGCGCCTTAAGCTTATTTTCACGTAATTGATCAGCAATTTCTGGTTGTAGCACAGAGTAAGTACCCGCTGAACCACAGCATAAATGTTGATCGGCAACAGGGACTAGTTTATGACCCGCCTTTTTTAAAATAGCCTCAACCATACCTGTAATTCCTTGAGCATGTTGTAATGTACAAGGTGGATGCCAAGCTAAAGTCAGTGGTTTTGTTGCTTTTGGAATCATTTCTTCACTAATGATTTCAGCAATATCTTTGCTAAGCCTTGAGACTAATATGGCTTTGCTAGCATAATCAGGGTCATCTTTGAGGTGATAGCCATATTCCTTTAATGTAGCACCACAACCACTTGCTGTAGAGATGATTGCTTCAACCTTTACCCCTTCAGTAATTGCACTCCACCAATAATCAATATTATTACGCATTTGCTGTAGTGCAGCCTCTTCTTCAGAGAGGTGTAGCTTGACGGCACCACAACAGCTTACTTTTTTAATGCGCAATAGTGTAATGCCCATTTTATCAAGAACTTGTGAAGTACTGGCATTAATGTCGGGGCTGATTGAAGGTTGCACACAACCATCAAGAATCAGCATTCTGCGTTGATGCTTCGTTACTGGCCAATCTAAAGCCTTACGTTTTTCTGGAATTTTTTCAGTGATATTGCTGGGTAATAAAAATTTCCCTATTCTACCTGCGCTTAATAAGACAGAAAATTTGAGTGGGTTAGACAGTGTTTTTGCCAAACGTTTACGTTGTGTCCGTTCTTTTTTAGGGCGTGTATAGCTCTCTTCAATCAATGGACGACTAATATCCAATAAACGCGTGTACTTCACCCCTGATGGGCAGGTTGTCTCACAACTAGCACAATGTAGACAATGATCTAAATGAGCAACGGTATTTTCAGTAATCGCGTGACCTTCAACAAACTGCTTAATGAGATAAATACGTCCACGGGGACCTTCATTCTCATCACCGAGTAATTGGTAAGTAGGGCAGGTTGCATTACAAAAACCACAATGTACACAGCTTCGCAAAATCGAATCAATTTCATCCGCTTTCGTGTGTTCTTTAATCGCTGCGCTTAATTTTGTTTCCATTAATATATTCGTCCCGGGTTGAAAATCCCCTTAGGATCTAGCTTATATTTAAGGTTTTGGTGTATTTTTAACACTTCAGGATCAGGTGTTGGAAAGGTTCTAACACCTGGTATTGCACCTCTAAAAAGTATGGCGTGACCTCCTTTCTTTTGAGCACTGGTGACAATGATATTCGCGGGTGTATTACTATTCACCCAGCGTACACCACCACCCCATTCAATCATTGTGTCAGTATTCAGTCGTCCATTGATTGCGGATGCAGGAGAGACTGATAAACGCCATAAGGGCATATTGCCATGATTAAAAAATAGGTGGGTATGATTACGAATACTTTCCCAAAAACGATCACCCTGATCATAGGTTTTCCAGCGATGACGGCGAATTAATGCATTAAGATGATCCTTTTGACCTGCAATGCGAACAAAGATTTCGCTGTCAATATAACAGCTAGCACTAATCGGAAGCCCTGATTGACGTAATTCATTGAAGTTTTCAATGGCTTCTTCATGTGGACAGGGAAGCATCAACGTCATTTCTACTTCTGGCTTAGGTAGTACTTTGAGTGAGACCTCTAATATAAGACCTAATGTGCCCAAAGAGCCTGCCATTAAGCGAGACATATCATAGCCCGCCACATTTTTCATGACTTGACCCCCAAAGCTGACAATCTCACCATGACCATTGATGATTTTTACACCCAGCACACTATCACGAATACTACCAGCATAAGCACTGCGAGGGCCAGAGAGTCCAGCGGATACCACACCACCAATAGTTGTTTCCTTTTTAAAAATAGGTGCTTCAAAGGTTAGTTGTTGTTGCTTCTCTGCTAAGACTTGCTCAAGTTCTATTAATGTTGTGCCTGCTTTTACAGTAACAAATAGCTCAGAGGGCTGATAATCAACAATACCATTATAATCGGTGGTTATTAATCTATTATTAGTATCAACAGGATTACCATAAAATGCTTTACTACCACCACCTTGAATAAAAAGTGGGCTCTTTTTATCAAGCGCGGTTTGAATCTGTTGCTGTAATTGTTTGACAGTTGACATTGTTTTAGCCTAGAAGCGAGGTATTTCAGGGTGGGGCAATTGACCATCATGCACATGCATCTGCCCAAGCTCGGCACAGCGATGAAGTGTTGGTATGGTTTTTTCGGGGTTCAAGATTAGATTAGGGTCAAATGCCTCCTTGATAGCATGAAACTGACTAATTTCGGCATCACTGAATTGGTAACACATACTATCTATTTTTTCACTACCGACCCCATGCTCTCCCGTGATTGTACCACCCGCATCAACACAGAGTTGTAATATTTTCTCACCAAATTGCTCGGCTTTAAGAAACTCACCTTCTTGGTTTGCATCATATAAAATCAATGGATGAAGATTACCATCACCCGCATGAAAGACATTGGCAACTTTTAAGTCAAAATAATCAGAAAGCTCACCAATTTTATTAAGCACATGAGCAATTTGATGACGTGGAATCGTACCATCCATACAATAATAATCAGGTGCTAAACGCCCAACTGCAGGAAAGGCGGCTTTACGTCCAGCCCATAGTTTAGCTTGCTCTTCACTAGAACTGGCTTCACGGATAGAGCTAGCACCACATTGATTGAGTAAGTCACAAAGCTGCTGACTTTCAAATTCTAATCGTTCTTCGCTACCATCAAGCTCACATAATAAAATCGCTTGGGCATCCCGAGGATAACCTGCTTGAGCAAAGTCTTCAGCCGCCTGAATAGCCAAGGCATCCATCATCTCTAAGCCTGCTGGAATAATTCCTGCACCAATGATTTTACTCACAGCATTAGCCGCATCTTCGGTTTTATTAAAGGCAGCAAGAATGACATTAATAGCGGGAGGCTTTTGTTTGAGTTTAACCACAATCTCAACAATAATACCCAACATGCCTTCTGAGCCTGTGATTAAAGCGAGTAGATCATAGCCTATATTATCGAGTGCAAGTGAACCAACCGTCAGTAGTTCCCCATCAGCATTAACGAGAGTCACTTGTAATATATTGTGAACAGTCAGCCCATATTTTAAACAATGTACACCCCCTGCATTTTCTGCAACATTACCGCCAATAGAGCAGGCAATTTGGGATGAAGGATCGGGAGCATAGAAGAGACCATAAGGCTTAGCGGCTTCCGATATGGAAATATTACGCACACCCGGCTGAACCGTTGCGGTTTGATTTAATGGATCAACATCCAATATTTTATTCAATCGAGCTAAGCTTAAAATAATACCCATTTCATGAGGTAGTGCACCCCCTGATAGCCCTGTTCCTGCACCTCGTGCAACGATAGGAATAAACATACGTGAACAAATATTAACAATTTGTTGTATTTGTTCAACCGTTGTCGGTATGACCACCGCAATCGGTAGTTTTTTGTAAGCGGATAAGCCATCACACTCATAAGGTCTTAAGTCTTCTATCTCAGTCAGTAATTCTGTATCACTGAGAAGCCCTCTTAAATGGAATAAGAGTTCAGCATTTCTTTTAAGTTTACGCTGTTCGTCACTATCATCATCAAACATATATTAAGTAGTAAATCACCTGAATCAACGCGTATTATGGGGGAGAACCCCTTTGCTTTGCAATCATTTACTTTACTTATACTGGTGTTAGTTATCTTTCGTGTCGTTTTGTTGTGAGTTAGATCTTTGACCAATGTGACAATTAAGCATCATGACTTTAACAACCATGATGCTTATCATTTATCAATAACAGCCTACTTTGCAAGATGTTCTGTTTTTAGCCACATTTCAACCGTTTTACTGCCATAGAAGCGTATAAAGCTCCACTGACCTTTTTCCTCACTAGAGAGCTCTTTCAGAATTTCAACACGGTCATTTTTAATCAAATACATCTTCGATTTACCTTCATCATTAGGCTCATTATATAACCAAGCTTTACGAGGAATAACCTTCGCTTTTTTAATGTCAATCACCGCAACCGCATTAATCGTACTCTTAGCCGATACTGGAGCTTTTGCCTTAGTGCCAGCATCTCTGGCAACATGAACCCATTGCCCTTTAATACGTGCTTTCTTTTCAGGTTGGTACATTGACTGTACTTGAACGGCAGGAAGGTAAGCTTTGCCTGCATAGGCAGCATTAACAATAAAGCTCAACTTGATCGGAGTCTCACGATTAAGAGCAAAATAGCTATGGATACGATCATCACGTACATTTTGGTGATCCAGTGCTTTATTATTGCCAACATTAGGATTATGAATCTCCATACCTGTTGCAACAATATAAGTTAATGCAAGATTTTCAGCTCGGTCTTGGTAGTCTTGGCTCATCGTAATCGTCACCAGAATATCTTGACCTTGAGTGATCGGTTGACTCATATCTAGCTTTTCTTTGCTATTGACATCAAAGTACTCAATGGTAAGTTTCATGCCATTTTGTACTTCACTTTCATCACCCGAAGCAGGAATACCACTACTGGTTAGCTGGGTATAGAGCATTTTTGCACTCGGATTATCGAGTTTAACCTTTAGGTCTTCCTTAGCAATACCTGTGTATTGACGACTAATAAAGCTCTTTTTACTATTGATTACTTCTGGATTCTTACCATCACGCGTTAATGTTGTTTTAACACCAGAACCTTCCTTACCACCGACATGGTGTGAGACAGCAGCAAGAGCCCATGCAATGCCATGAGTATTTTGATGTTCTTTACTTAACTCCTTAGCGATTGCTTTGATATAGTGCTTAGCATCGGCATTATTTTCTAGAGTACTTAACGCATTAAGAACAATACCTAGGTCACTCAGATTACTACTAAAGGTATCACTATTTTTCTCAGTCGCTATTTCAGGGTTAGCAATTAAGCCTTCAACCACACTTTTAGCCGCAGTATCTAACCCACTTAATTTGTAAGCTGCTGCTAATAACCAGCGTGATTTATAGCCTCGCTGATTACTTTCCTTTAAGCGATTCATCGCACCAATTTCTGGTTTTCCTGCTAAAGCAAGAACATATAAGCGATAGGCTTGAATATAGGCATAATTCTTATTGCCTTGCAGCCAATTATTCGCTTGTTTTACTTGGTAAGTTAACCATGAGTTGAGCATATTATCATTCACCTCAAAGCCTTGTTTCTTTGCTTCCACTAAGAAATGACCCGCATATAAGCTTGCCCAAAGGTTTTGACGATTACCACCTGGCCAATAGCTAAAATCACCTTTCATATTTTGAAAGGTTTTTAACTTATCGATAGCCGCAGCAACATTGTTTTCAGTTTCTTTAGCTTTAGCCGCAGAGCCATCAACAAGCTGACTAAGGTATAATTGAGGGAATGCCGCAGAGGTTGTTTGTTCTAAGCAACCATGAGGATACTTAATGAGATAATCAAGATGCTTATGCAATCCCAGAGGTGGAATCGTTGAGACTTCAAGGTTGAAGGTGTTCGTCCCAGCAAGACCATGAGATTTAATGGTGAGATCAGAGGCACTTTGAGCATTCACTGTATAATCAGCAATGGTATGCGTTAGAGGGTTAGGGTGACGAATATCAATAAAGATTTCACTGCTTGATTGATACTGACCACTGGTTGCTGTAATAGTGAGCTTGGATTTCCCTGTCTTAGACCCTGTTTTGATACGAATAAAGCCAAGTTTGTCACCCACTTTATCAAAGTGTACCGTTGTTTTATCACTCTCCGTGCTGATGAGATCATCCGTCACTATCGTAATTTCAACGTCTTTAATGTCATCTCGTGTAGAGAAAACAGTAATGGGAATATTCATTTCCTCATTGCTACTGAGTATACGAGGCAAGCTGGGTTGAATAATCAGTGGATCACGTACAAAGATTGATTTCTCTGTAAGCCCATAGCTTCCTTGATCACCCGCAACGACCATTAGACGTACTGCACCAATATAAGGAGGTAGCTCAAGCTCATGTTGCTTACTCTCACCCGCCTTTAAAGTAAAGGGACCAAAGAATTGCACGATAGGAGGGAAGCGCTTGGGTTTATTGGCAGCATCATCTAATTGCACATCATCGCCACCACCGAGGGCAAGAATACGTTCAATATTGCCACCATAGGCACCTACAACTTGGTCAAACAAATCCCAGCTTTTAATACCCAGTGCTTCTTTACGGTAAAAGTATTGATGCAAATTAGGTGTTCTAAAGCGAGTGAGCCCTAATAAACCTTCATCAACAAGAGCGAGGGTATAGGTCATGGTTTTATTATTGGCTTCTTTAATATGTACGGTTTGTTTCGATTTAGGTTTCCATTCATCCTTAGCCGTGATGACAGGGGTAAGATGTGTTTTAGGATCTAAAACTTTTAGAGGCACAATACCAATCATGCGAATAGGGCGGTCACTTTTACGATTATTATGAGGCTGCAATACAGTAATATTGGCATACACATTGGGTGCCATTTTTGCAGTAATCGGCAAGGAGACTTGTTGACGTGTTTTATCAAAAATTATCCATTGTTGCTGCAGGATTTCATTACTACTTTCTACGGTTAATAATGCCCGTCCCTGAGTTGCCTTAGGTGCTTGAATAATGGCAGTTTCACCGACTTTGTATTCTTTCTTATCGGTGGTTAGACTTAATGTACTGGCAGCACTAGACCCTTCTTCTTGTGCACGACCTGCCCATCCGGGCCAATCCATATATAAGGTTTTACCCGTACAATGCTTGCCTGAAACGTCACAGGCACGAATTAAATAACGCCCCCAGTCAGGATAGTTAATTTTAAATTTCCATTGCCCACGACCATTGCTAGTTTTTACAATGCTTTGTTGTAACTTGCTACTATGATTAGCATTACTATAGGAGCTGAGTGAGTCTGAACTTTTATCCCACCACCATTTCCAGTTAATTTTATATAAGGTTACTTGTACAGCATCTAAGTTACTAGCGACACCATTAGCATCGACTGAGGCAATTTCAAGCGTATGATCTTCATCCGTTAAGAGCATATTGCGACTGGCATCACCTTTTGGTAGCTTGATACCTACATAGTTTTCATAAGGATGATAATCAAGGAAGTGTTTGCTAGTACTAAAACCACCCCCTTGCTCAAAGACACGACTAGTAAACCATGCACTTAACATGCCTGGTGACTGTGACTTGGGATTGAATTGTTTATCAAAGCTAAGATTGCCTTCCTCGTCTAATCGACCTTCTAACAAAGTAGTTTCAGCACTATCTAGTGAGCGTGAAGGGTCATCGAACTGATAATCAGTAAAACTAGTAAATTTTGTTCTTTTTTCTCTAAATCGAACCGATACTTTAGTTTTTAAACCATTGGCTTTAGCACCATGTAGCCACTGAGAGAAGAGTTTTCCTGTAGGTAATGTTTTATAACCATGCAGTGCTTTTGTAGCAAAATCCAAATCAATTTTAAGACGGTTAGGGCGTATCATTTCAATATTCAGCATTTTGGTAAATTCATTACCCCCTAGCTGTGCCTTAACTAACCACTTTCCAGTCGTTGCATCCTCATCAGTCTTTAACTTAAATTGATAAAAATTACTGACAGGGCTTGTATTGATGAGAGTTTGGCTGACAACACCGCTAGGGTCGATTAGGCGCATAGTCACAGGATGGTTGGCAGGAATCGTTTTACCTTTATCGTAGACAACCAAGGTGAGGTGAATATCATCACCTGGTCGCCAAACACCACGCTCACCATAAATATAGCCCTTCACGCCTTTTTTACTCTTATCACCACCCACATCGAAGTGACTTATTGACTGAGCGGTGGCTGTATTCAATTTAAGATAAGCTTTATCATCACCCTTTTTAGCGGTTAATAAAAAAGGAGTCTTATTGAGTTTAATATGTGCAATGCCTTCTTTATCAGTAACGCTTGTTGCTAATAAATCGTTTTGAAAGTTATAAATACTTAATAGTGTATTGGCGAGTGGCTCTGTTGTGGCTAAGTCCGTTGCAACAACTAACATTTTGCCATGACCATCTTGCTTAGCGAGTAGACCGATATTGCTAGCAATAACATTCTTGTGATCTGTCACAGGATTTGAATCATAGTTAAAGTAAGCGTCACTACAAGGCTTTAAACGATCTGCCCATTTTCCGCTATTTTGATTACCATCATCATAATAGCTTTCAATACCATCCCAGCCGCTGAGTTCACTCGTATGCAGGTCTTCATTATTTTTTAGTTTTTTGTCTCTCGCCTTCGTTGGTGTTTCGTCTTTACACTCATACGTTGAGAAGCGACGATCGATGGATAGGCTTAAACGAAATAAACCGCTAGGGTGTGATTTAACTAACTCACTAACATCCAGATTATAACGGTTAGCTTGAGCAGGGTTGGCAGGGTTGAGTGGTATCTTTTTGTGCCAAAGATAACGTCCTACACGCTCAAGTTCACTATTTCCTGCAAGCTGATTGTTTTGAAAGAACTGCGCCATATTCTCATCTTTAATAAGAAAAGCAGTAACTGTCACCGCATTAACATGTACTGCCTCAAAAGGAACGGTTAAAGTGTCATTATTAGGTAGGATCTGCCCTTTACCGACAAAGCGCACTGAAGGCTTTTGATCTTTAATGGTAATCGTTTGATTAAATACTTTACCAAGCTTATTACCTGACTTAGATTTTAAGGTGGCATCAATCGCAAGGTTGAATTTCCCTTTGATGACCTTAAGAGGGTAAACCTTAATAATATTGCCATCAATAGTGTATTTAAGTTTTACTTTCTTGGCTGTTTTATTATTTTTATCAGGAATTTGCTCCAAACGAACTAAGCCATCCAGTTGTTGACGACTATTTTGTATATCAGATAATGTGACTTGAATATAAGCCTTGGATTTATCAGATCGAATAAGCTTTGCATTCAGGACTTTCAATACGTTGCTTGAAGGGATGGTAATTTCTCTACTACCCTTACTTTTAATACCAATAGACTCACCATTCCACATTAGGCGTAAATCGGTACTAAAGCTATCACGCTTAATATTTTCAATGGTAAATGTAAACTTTGACTGAGCACTACCACCCGACCAGTTCACTGCTAGCTTCTTATCCTGCAAGCTAGCGGTTACTATTTTTTTAATTTGATCAATTTTAATGATGTCTGAGAATATTGCAGTACCTGATAAGGTCATCAGGCTATTGTTTTGACCATTGACTTTAATCTTATTGATCGTAATTTGATATTCCATCGGGATCGTTTGGATCATAAATTGATGCGTTGTATCAATGGTTGGAATTAAGGCTGCATCATCTTTTAAGTGGATAGTGTAACGAGCACCTGATAATAAAAGTTGCTCTGGGGCAAAGACAATCTGCTGTGTTGATACAAAAGTTGCTTTACCTTTCACTTTAGGTTCTATGCTAAAGACGGTTTCAGCCGATTTACCCACAAGATCACTGTTGATCATTGGCTGATTAAAGTTGATAACAATCTGTGAATCTTTACTCACGACTCCTTTGCTATGAGTCTTGATCAAGTTTTTCCACTGGTTTTGACTAGGTTTTGGAGTGGTTGATGATTGCTGACGGGTATTATCCTCTGTAGCAGAATTTTCAGCTGATGAGCTAAAGCAGCCTGATAAAAATAAGATATTAAGCAGGAGTGCTACTGCAAGCAGTTTCTTCATTGTTGTATCCCTTCGGTGTATCGTCTGAATGAGACTTCAGATTAATTTTATATAAACAGTAAGCGTTTTATTGCAGCAGTTCCCATTTTAGTTATAAAGCAAGAGAGTTGCAATTTTTTAGCAACAGAAAATCAAGGCTTTAGACTTAAATTGTCATCAATTTATTTTATAGATAGTATAAAATGGAAAGTACTGGTTTTATTAGTATGAAAATGATGCTGAAACCCAGAATAGACTTCTATTATTTGGGTATTTTCAATCGGTTGGCTGTTAATTTCAGCCACTAGCCTTTAATCTGTTAGTAATTTTTAACTTATAAAGTATAGAACAGTATTAATGGTGATGTGGCAAATATTGTAGCTATTTACAAGCGAATTGGCAATGAGTTTATACAGAGTCTGGTTTATGCTATGGATGGTTTACTATGAGGCTTTGCTGTGTGATCCGTCATGACTTGATCATAAACATCAAAGGTTTTATTGAGCTGTTGTTTCAGTGTCAAATTGTTTTGATAAGCAATGCGTGCTTGTGATCCCAGTTGTTGGCGCAATATTGGGTTAGTAATCAGTAATTCTAAGCGTGTTGCTAGCTCATCAACGGAATGGGTTAAATATCCCGTTTTTCCATCAATAACAGCCTCACTAACACCACCAACATCACTAGCAATGACTGGCAAACCTGCTCGCATTGCTTCAATAATCGTTAATGGCAGACCTTCCCAGTGACTACTCAGTACAACTATTTGGCTAGTCGATAGAATTTCATTAATATTCGATTGGTAGCCAGAAATTTTAATTTGTTGTTTAAGGCTGAGGTAGTTAATTTTTGCTTGCAGCGCTCGACTATCACCATCACCAATGAATTCTAGCTCCCAGTGAGTTGAGCTAATATGAGAAAGCGCATGAATCAATGACATGTGATCTTTTTGTTCGCAAAAACGAGCGACCATCACTATTTTAGGTGGCTGTGTGCTTGGGTTGGCATAAAGTTCAGGAGCAATATCAGGCATACCATTTTGTATTGCTACTAATTTTTCCTTAGGGCAAATCTTGTACTTTATGGCAAGTTGGTAGTCAAATTTTGACACTGTGATGATTTTTCCAGGCAGATGTGATGCTAATCGCTCTAGCGTTTTATAAATTATTTTCTTAATAGGGCTAACGCCATCAGTAAAAGACCAGCCATGTGCAGTAAAGGTGGCGGGAATAGACAGTTGTCTTGCCACAATACGTCCTAGCATTCCTGCTTTTGATGAATGCGTTGAGAGTAGGTCGGGTTTAATATTTTTTAAATATTTTTTAATGCTGAAGTAGGCTTTGATGTCTTTGACTATATTGATTGATCGCTGTAGTTCAGGTATATAGTGATAATCTAAATTAAGCTCATCCAGTAGCGTAGTGAACTCTCCTAGCTCTCCCACAATAATAAAAACCTGATTACCGTATGACTTTAATCCTAAGGCAATATCCTTAATATGTATTTGAGCACCACCAACATTACTACGCGTTATCATAATGGCTATCTTGTGACCACCTTGCTTAATACTATTAGTTTTCATGGTTATAATCCTTATGACCTTATGTTACGGTCAATACACAATGGGTTGTAATCACCTAGTTTCATCGTGTTAAAAACAGCGGATGCTCAAGGTGTGTTGTCGTTATAATCAGCATAGGTCTAAATATTCATTAACTAAAGATTGAAGCTATGTGTAGTATCAATTTGACTGTAAACGGTCGCTCTCTTAACATTAACTATTAAGAAAGAGATGTTAACCAATGTCGTATTTTGTCACCGAATGTCTACTTCGTAATAAGTGGAGCTATTGGGGCTGTATAACTTATAGCCTATTGATATGTTTGCTTATAATTTTCATTCAGTCCGCTGACAATAACTTGATTGTTTTGTGTTCAAACTGTGTATTTATTAGCCTTATTTGTTTTTATATTTTGTATTTTTGGGTTAAATTGAAATTTAAAATAGGGTTTGGCATCATATTTGCTTAATGATAACTAAGTCGATGAAAGGTGTTTATTCTCGGCTTAAAGGACAGACATCTTTGATCAGGTCGTTTTTTATCCTGTTCAGCCCCTTAAATACCAATATAAGCAGAACAAATGAACCCAATGAAAAGTGCAGACTATTCACCTCACCTAATGACTGTTCACAATAAGGTTAAGTTATGTATTGCTGATCAGAAACCTAAAACTGAAGGTGTTCTTAATTTTAAAGGTAAGAATTACATGATAGAAAATGTAAAAAATTTAGAAAATCCAACACAGTTAGAATCTAGGTTTTCTCTAGCAAAAGATTTATCGTTAGAGGATGTGCGTTATCGCTCGGGGCGAGAGTTTCCACACGAGATTCGTATTACCTGTGATTGTAGTGATGATTTGGGCTATGAAAATAGTAGCTACTATCACTTCCTCAATAGTGAACAAGAACTACAAATATCATTTGAGTGTAATTATTGGTTTGAAGATTGGGAGCATAAAGTTGAATTGCTCTCTTTTATGGAAATATTTTTATCCGCACTTGCAGAGTATAAAGACCTTGATATTCAGAAGAATGTTTTATTTGAAGAAGGAATGATTAATCTCCACTTTACTCAGCAACATGCGATTGGTCACGATGTTGACCTTATCATTAATGCCTTAGAGCATCGCTTGAGAAATGAGCATATCAAAGCACTGGACTGGTATGACATTGGTTGTCAACTCGATATTAAAAAGACATCACAGTCATCAGCCAGAGCGATACTTAATTATATTTCTGATCTCATTGCAGAACAAAATATAAAAGATAATGATATTGTTGTTAGCCTAAATCAGCAAGGTCAGCATATGAGTATGGGCTTTAAATTCCCATCAACTAAAATTTATTTACTGAATAAAATTCTTTGTGAGCAAGCGAAAGCTTTGGTGAAACGTTCTGATCAGATGAAAGCAACGGGGAATTATGGTGTTATTAGTAATATAAAGCTAATTAACCTATTAAATAATGATTCAGAAAATCAACATTGGTTAGACTTGGTTAATACTCATATTCAGCTAGATCAGACTGAATCGATAGAGCTGTATGAGCATTTATCGAAAAAATTACTAGAATTAGCCACAGGATTAAGGTCATAAATTTGACATCTTGGACTTCACTTAGTGACAGACTATTGCTCTAAAAAAGAGTCAATAGCACTATTTTATTTTTTGCGTTACCCATTTTATTTGGTAACGCTGTAAGGGCAGGGCACTCTAAACCTTCTTATACATATTGACCTGCACACCAGCCAGAAGCCCAAGCCCATTGAAAGTTATATCCCCCCAAGTGCCCTGTCACATCAATACATTCGCCAATAAAAAAGAGACCTGACTGATTCAAGGATTCAAAGGTTTTAGAAGAAAGTGCCTCTGTGCTAACCCCACCCAGTGAGACTTCAGCAGTACGCATGCCTTCAGTACCATCAGGCGTTATTTGAAAACAGTGCAACTGGTCAGCAATCTGTTGAATAGTAGAAGTATTGAGTTGATTTAAAGGATTGTTTTCAAATAAGTTTTGTACAAGACGGTGACTTAGACGTTTGGGTAGTACTTTGCTCAAAGTATTTTGTAAGCTAACCCGTGGATGGTTTTCTTTTTCTAAGAGTAGCCATGCACTGAGCTGGTGATGAGGTGCTAAGTCAATAGTGATTTTATCACCTGCTTGCCAATAAGATGATATTTGTAAAACGACGGGGCCACTTAAACCACGGTGAGTTATTAACATATCATCGGTAAATGTCATGTTGTTGCAACGAATACTGACAGTAAGGGCAACACCGCTGAGTTCATTGAATGAGTAGGGTGGTTTGTTATGCTGTACTAAAAAAGGGACTAAGCCTGCAATAAAAGGCTTCACTTTTTGTTTAAATTGTTTAGCAATATCAAGAGCAAAAGATGTTGCTCCCATTTTGGGAATAGAAGGTCCACCACAAGCAACAACTAATGAGGAGCAAGTATATTGATTATTCTCTGTACTCAGTGAATAATTTCCATTGCTCTGGTTTTCTATTGTTTTGATCGTTTGGGAGTAGGCAATGGTAACACCTAGTTGAGCACATTGACTTATCAATAAATCTGCAATGGCTGGTGCTTTTTGATCACAAAAAAGTTGTCCTTTGGCTTTTTCATTCCAGCTAAGACCATTGCGCTCTAATTGCTGTAAAAAATCCCAAGGTGTGTAGCGAGCTAAGGCTGATTTACAGAAGTGTGGGTTATCAGAAAGATAGTTATCAGCCGTGGTTTCGGTATTAGTGAAGTTGCAACGACCACCACCAGAAATTAGAATTTTCTTAGCCGCTTTATTTGCTTTTTCCAGAATAATAACTTTACGTCCACGCTGAGCGGCTTCAATCGCACACATAAGCCCAGATGCACCTGCACCAATAATAGCAACATCATAATGATATTTTAGATTATCTGTATTTTTCAACTTCTTCACTACTGAGTTCAATGGCTTCTTCTTCTTGTAATAGAGGAATTCCATCCTTAATAAAGTAGGCTAGACGACTAGAGCATGAAATTAAACGATGATTTTTTTTATCATAAATTAATGGTCCTTTGGTAACAGGGCAGACCAAGATGGTGAGTAGCTTCTTATTCATTCATGCATGTTAACACGAGTTTTAATAAGCGTTGATTGAAATCATTACTGAGCTGTGCATGAATAGGTAGGTACCAAAAATTATCGGTATTAAAATTTTCACATTTAACCGCATCTTTCTCGGTCATAATAATTGCAGTTTTTGGAAAACGCTCTCTGAGAGCATTAAGATCCTCCGCAATAAAACGATGATGGTCAACAAATAAGGCGTGATGGATAATAGTATAACCTAATGTTTTTACACTATTGATAAAGCGATGGGGATTACCAATTCCCGTCATAATGACCACTTCTGTTACTTCTGGAGGAAAGTGAATTTTGCTCGATTTAATGGGCAGTAATGGCTTAGTTAACAGACGCATTGCATACTCATTATCGTTAGCGGCTATTCCATTACAGACAATAAAGTCAACGGACTCTAGTCTTTTAACCTTCTCTCGTAAAGGACCTGCGGGTAGCAATAGCTTATTACCAAATCGGCGTTGACCATCAACCACGATTAATTCAATATCACGTGGCATGGCATAGTGCTGCAAACCATCATCAGAGATAATAATATTACAATCACAGTGCTGTTGTGCAAAACGAATGCTTTCAACACGGTTGGCTCCTGTAATAACGGGGAGCTTGGTATGATTAAACATTAGCTTGGCTTCATCACCACAGAGTCTAACCTCTGTTTGATGAGTAACAAGAAGAGGCCATTGTTTTGACTCCCCAGTATAGCCTCGAGAAATAATACAAGGCTTTAAGTTATTTTTTTGGAGGAGTTTTGCAATAGCAATAACCAGTGGTGTTTTACCTGTACCACCAATATTGATATTTCCAACGATAAGAATCGGTAGCTTAGCGGGTTGTTGTTTTGCTATTGCTTTGCGTTTATTGAGAAAAAAGAGTAGTTGATAGAGAAGACTTAAGGGGAGAAGAAGTAGTCTCCCCCAGTGTTTAGGTTGATACCAGATGTGTTCAACAATGCGCTGTAAAAAAGACTGCAAGTAACTATTTACGCTCTGTTTGCGTCGTAGCTAATGAAAAATTGGTTAAGCGCAGTCGTCCTGCAATATCCATCGCGGTGACAACGGACTGGTAGCTTGCACTAGCATCCGCTGAAATAACGAGAGAGGGCGTTTCTTTTACCTTGTCTAAAGTGAGACTCATTGCACGGAATAATGTTTCAGGCTTAGAGTTAATCACTTCTTTTTTATCAATATAGTAACGTCCTTTGCCGTCAATCAACAATTCAATGACATTTTTTTGAACTTCAGCTCGACTACTTTGAGCGGTGGCTAATTGAATTTTTATCTTAGAATCTTTTTCAAAGGTCGTGGTGACCATAAAGAAAATCAGTAATAAAAAGACGACATCAATCAATGGTGTTAGATTAACCTCTGTTTCCTCCTCTTGTACTTTTTTAAAATTCATTACGTATTCCGAGGGTTGGGATTTGGACGGCGACGTACTGGAGCATTAGGATTGCGTGTTGGAGCAGCTGGACGAGGTTTTTCTGCTACTGTTCGCTTATTTGGAGAGTTTGTTAATTCAATTAATTTCGATGCTTCGTATTCCATACGTACAACATAGTCATTAATTTTACCTTTGTAATAGCGATGAAAAATGAGTGCAGGAACAGCAACAGAAATACCCGTTGCCGTCGTAATCAATGCTGTTGATATACCTCCCGCTAAATCGGTTGGACTGCCAACACCTAGCTCGGTAATAACACTAAAAACTTGAATCATACCAATAACCGTTCCAAGCAAGCCAAGTAATGGTGTAATTGTGGCAATCGTACCCAGTGCCGTCATGTACTTATCCATTTGATGAGCAGCATGGCGACCTGTTTCTTCTAGGCTTTCTTTCATAATATGTCGTGGTTGACTACTATTTTGTAAGCCTGAGGCTAAAATCTTGCCAATTAATGAGCTTTTTGCAATCAATGGAATATCAGAATTTGCAGAAGGGTTAGGCTCTAGTGCAATCTTATGTGCTTTCCTGATAATCTTTTCAGGCATAATGCGTCGTGAATTGAGAGAGAGGAAACGCTCAATGATAATAGCGAGAGCTAGTACAGATGAGATCAGAATCGGGAGAATTAAAAATCCACCAGATTTAACAAATTCAATCATTTAACTACCTTTACCTTTAGGTCATTTTTATTATTGTCATAGTGTGGCACTGGATGTTGTCACACTTTCTTTAGGAATTAATGCCTTAGTAGTGGGTTACTATTTGAATTTACTTTGAAAAGTAAAGATTTTTACCAATAGCCACAACATAGAGCTTATCGCTTTTCCCTTGGTCAAGGATAGTACACGACATATTTCATCGATGGGTAGTATTTTTTATGAACGGGCAATAAATAAAAAGAGCTTATCCCAAAAATACGCTTAAAGAGTGTTGACTAAAACATGATTAATCATCACTAGCACAACATGCAGAGCCTGTAATTTGTGCGGTAGGACAGGGAGTATTGCTATAACAGCAATAAATACAGCAACTCTTTTCGCTTGCCTTAATTTGTTGTTGGCAGCTCTGACAGCGATAATATTGTTGATTCACATTTTCGAGCATTTGTTGTTGCTCTTGGTGTGAACAAAGAGGGCAAGTGATGAGACTTTCTAGGATCATTGTTAGATGCTTTTTGTTTTTGACTTTGCCCGCACTGATAAATTAGATCAGATACGGGCAATTGAATCTAAGTAATTAAGTGTTTTTAGTTAAAATAATAGCACGCTCACCACTACGGTTATAAAATACTAGTTTATTTTTAAACTGTTGTACGCTACCCATTCTTCGCAAGGTACGCAGGAACCCACCTTCAAGATCACCGACATTAATGGTTGGTCCACCTTCAACAGGACGAACAACTTTACAACCTTGTTTGCCGCGTTGAATATTGACCACTCTAAATCCAGTATAACCGACTCGTTTAAAGACGGCTGTGTATTTATTACACCCAGAGTTTCCTGTGAGTGAGCCAGAGTTAATCTTCATAATGATTTTTATAGCATAAGGAATTCTATTCCCATAGATAGTGCCTACTCGCCAGCTTGAGTTTAATAATGTTGGTCCACCACTATTCAGTGGACAACCAGGATCTATTGTTTTTGATGGCGGGGTGATACTATCAAGAGCTAGTGCGCTAGTGGGTATAACTTGGCTTATTATTGCGGCTAGAGGTAGCAGTAAAAAATTACGTCTTGATGCAGCATTTTTTAGTTGAGTTAGGGCTAAAGGGTTCATCTTATAGTCCTCCATTTTGTATTGTTTCATTGCAGCTTCCTTATTATTGGCATAAGTACTGGTTGATTTGAGGTTGTTAAATTGTATCCATATTGTTTTGCTGTTGGAGTAGCTTACAATACTTCTGTTGCATCTAGCTTAAAAATTACTCACACTTGATCGATTTTTCATAGAGTGTTGGAAAATAGTTAACAAGTATTACTTATGAGTTGTCGTTTGTTGGCAAAGTTCAACAATAAATAAATAAATATCGCTATCATTGCTCTAGCTATCGCAGAAAGTAGCAGGACTACTTAAAAACCTAGCATTTTTATTGACCGACACCTCTCATTAATCTTCCAATCATTTAATTCTTTGAGAGCTTATTGATTGACTCACCTAGAATTAATAACACATGAGGCTTGTTTATATTTTATATAGTTACTTTATTGCAACACTGTAAATATATCACTTTATCGAGTAGGTGCCACCGTCTATTTGACCTTATTATAAAGAATCTATTACCATGATATTCATAATAAAATTATTAATTCTTATATCATGTATTACTAAATATTAAAGTTCAAACACACAGTAGAGTAAGTGAGGTTTATTTACAATGATAATTATTGATGGCTATTTACAACACTCTATATTGAGTAATAGCACGCTATAAAACCACTACTTAAATGATATATCACTTTGTTCTTTTGTAAAAATAATCCACTCTGACCAGCGGTTAAAGCATATATACAACACTATAAGTTATAGCACATACCAGTATAAATAATTACTATTTTTTCTAATTTACTTGACACGATAAGCTTATTTAATGATCATTAGCATCACTATAATTTTAATTTACTTCTATTTCCTCTACACCAAGGCTAAAAAACTGTGTCATTATTACAAATAACAATGATTGAATCATATTAAGATATTAAAATAACAATATAATCAGTGCTTTCACATTGTTCTATCGAATCCTTTACATAAGATCCTATTGTACAATAGGATTGTTTATATTTTATAAATAGTTATTATTATCATGATGTTGAATAACTCTCAACGAAGACATAGTTATTTCTAAGGACAGAATATTACCTATATTTCCTTATAGAGTCGTATCATTTATGATACACGGGCTAAAACAACCTACTAAAAGATAGGGTGTCAAGATAGGGGTATAGAATAAATTGAATGAATAATAAATAGGTTTTATCTATTGAGTTATTATATAATACAATTGATTACACTGTAGTTATGATATATGTTTAAAGAAAGTGTCGATAATAAGTATAATAAAACTATAATAATTTATATATTACATTTTCATTATATAAGAGTTAGTTAATTAACTTCTATATAAAATAAGATTATATTTGATTGAGTAAGTTTATTTGGCTTTATAGCTTTAACTATGTTCTAATAATTTAAGTATCTTGTGTTTTGGGTTTATTCATGTTAACACT
>JAGLEV010000019.1 GCA_023144895.1 Thiotrichaceae bacterium | reverse complement strand
TTCTGTTTTTAGAAGTAACACTTCTATTTTTAGCAATACGCTCTTTAGCGCCCGCTTTTTTAGCAGCAACAATTTGTTTTCTTTCTGAAGCAACTATTTTAGCTTGTTCTCTCTTATTGTGACGGTTAGTACGACTATTACGAGGCTGACGACGAGAAGTATTTTTTACAACTTCTGATCCCACTGGCTTTAGCTTAGATTCACCGACTAAACGTGCATTAGATCTTTGACGTTGGCGAGGGCGAGTATTTTTAACAACTTGCCCTTTATTAGCAGTAGCTCTATTCGTGTTTTTACTACTTCCTCTATCTTTATTACCACTCTTAGTATTTTGAGCAACTTGAGCCTTAGGAGTATTTTTAGCTACCTTATCAGGCTGAGGTGTAACAGCGACTTTATTACTTTTCCCATTATCAGCAACAAGAGGGCGTAGTCGCGTATTTGCCGCAACGTTAGCTTTTTCTTCTACCGTTGATTTAGCCAAATCAGCTGTGGAACTTCCAGTATTATTATTTCTTCCTACTGGAGCGGTTGTATTAAAATCAACTGCTTTTACAACAGGCTGACCTGCATTATCAATAGTTACCTTGGCATTATTGGCTGCAATATTAGGATTACCAGAGATACCATCTTTCAAACTCTGTGTAGCAATATCAGGGTTTACATTAGACTGTGCTGTACTATCAACAGCACTTGACACATTGCCTTTATTAGCAGTTGCAGCTACTGCTGCAGTTGCGGCGACTGCTGCATCTCCAGTCGTATCCTTAGTATTATTGACTACAGAGTCAGTAGCAGTATTGCCTCCTACATCTTTAGCCCCATTACCTGCATCAGTATTCTTACTGGCATCATTGGTGTTGGTAGGGTTCAGTGCTACATTAGCACCAGCATTAGGTGAACCCGTCTCAAGTTCAGTAGGAAAAATCTGAATAGGTGCCTTTGGTAGTTCCTTAGTAACAACTTGCTCGCGAACCTCCTTTTTACCATTAAGTAAATAACCCAATAATAAAGCAGCAACCAGTGCTAACACTACAGCTCCAATTCCACGTCTAACAACTGCCTTTTCCATTTCTAACTCCTAAAATTATAATACAAGTCACTATCACTGTTTACCTCAGGTTGGTAAGCCATCTTTCATCCACTTTCACGAACACTCGATAAGTAGACAGGGGTATTGTGATAGACCTCTCAATAAAAAATGATCACTTAATGATGCAATATTAAAACCAACAAACTTTTATGTATGAGCATATTACCAGATATTTCTAAAAAATCACTTTAAATTGTGAAATAAGCCCAAATGACCCAAAAACAACGAATCGATCATGACTCCCAAGTTTAGTTTTACAAGTATTCCATGCCATTTCTACTGTTTCATAAAGACTCAAATCGAGTTTATTTACTCTCTTTTCTGTCATACGACTGACTAAATTTTCCCCACTTAAACCACGTGGTTCAGCTAAACCCACAACATACCAATGATCGATATAAACAGCCATATGACTAACAACAGTAGCAATATCTTTATCTTCCAACATGGTAAACAATGCATAGGTCTTACCTTGAATAGGATTTTTCTCTAGCCACAATGCCAGTTTTTCAACTGCATGAGGGTTATGAGCCACATCCAAAATAATGTCTGGCTTCGTTTGTAAAAACTCCATTCTAGCACTCAAGCTCACCCGCTTTAGTGCTTTTTCTATCATTACTTTATCAATAATCACCTTCTGTAAATGCTGAAGTGTGATGATTGCTGTTGCAGCATTATTCACTTGATGCTCACCGACTAAAGCAGGAAAAGGAAGCTCTTGCCATAACAGATCATTCCACTTTAACTGCCAATTCGCTTCTGCACACTGCCAATCAAAATCACGACCCACTTGTAATAAAACAGCACCTACTTTTTCTGCCAACAACGCTATCGCCTTGGGGGGCTCGGGGTCACCTGAAACAGCTATTTTATCCTTTCTAAAAATACCCGCTTTTTCTCTTGCGATACTCTCACGGTTATCACCCAACCAATCGACATGATCAATACCAATACTCGTTATCACCGCAATATCTGCATCCCAACAGTTGACTGCATCCAGCCGACCACCAAGACCCACCTCAAGAATTCCAATATCAACACTTTTTTGCTGAAACAGCCAAACTGCCGCTAATGTTGAGAATTCAAAGTAGCTCAAAGAGATATTTTGACGTGCTTCATCAATGGCAGAGAAGGCATCACAGAGCATAGCATCGCTGACCTCTATTTCATCAATACAAACACGCTCATTGTAGCGATATAGGTGAGGACTGGTATAGATACCGACAGAATATTCTGTAGAAGCGAGCATTGCTTCCATCAATGCAATCGTTGAACCTTTACCATTCGTTCCAGCCACAGTAATGAGTTGAAAGGGCAACTCAAACAGGGATAAGCGCCCAGCAACTTCACGAATTCGGTCTAAGCCAAGGTCGATTGACTGCCAATGTAGTGACTCTTGCCAATGCAACCAATCATCTAGGGTCGTAAAGCGAGGTTTCATTATTGAATAATTAATACCATCAAACTATGATGTGGTGTCATTTTCAGGTAACACCTCTGAAGGTGCTTCTCTTTCCGTTGCTTCAACCACTTCTTCCTCATAAAGAGGGCGAGGGCGATGTTTTAGTATTGCTAATAGGTCGGAAATCTCTGTTCGAAGTTCATTTCTACGAATGATTTTATCAATAGCACCTTTTTCTAGTAAAAACTCACTACGCTGAAAACCTTCAGGCAATGTTTCACGAACAGTCTGCTCAATCACTCTAGGGCCTGCAAAACCAATTAATGCTTTTGGCTCAGCAATATTAATATCCCCTAACATAGCAAAACTTGCAGAGACACCACCCATCGTAGGATCAGTTAATATTGAAATATAAGGCTGTTCTGCATCGGACAAGCGAGTTAATGCAGCACTCGTTTTAGCCATTTGCATTAAAGAGAATAAAGCCTCCTGCATTCGCGCGCCCCCACTGGCAGAAAAAACAACAAAGGGACAATTTTCTTGAATGGCACGATCCACACCACGCACAAAGCGCTCACCCACTACCGAACCCATCGAGCCACCCATAAAGCGAAAATCAAAAGCTGCCACGACAATTGGATTACCATGCAAAGTGCCTTTCATAACAATTAGAGCATCTTTTTCATTCGTTTTTTTCTGAGATAGGGTAATACGATCTTTATATTTTTTACCATCTTTAAACTTGAGGATATCTAAGGGTGTAATATTTGCACCAATTTCTTCCATTTCCTCTTTATCTAAGAAAACCTCTAAACGCTTTCGTCCGCCTAGGCGCATGTGATGATCGCATTTAGGACAGACATAGGCATTACGCTCCACATCCATATTATAAAGCATGGCACTACACGATGGGCACTGGCTCCATAAGCCTTCAGGAACTGATGTTTTTTTACTATTAGTTTCATCTGTACGAATACGTGAGGGTAATAGTTTTTCAAACCAGCTAATAACATCTTCTTTCATTATTTATCCATCTCCTTTCTCATCGCTGATAAAACAACTCCTATTTCATGAGTAATTTTCTCTGCATCAGCTGTATTTTCTTCAATCTTCTTTACCAGTACACTACCAACAACCACCCCTTCTGCCACCTTTCCTACAGCAGCAGCTGAAGCCGCATCTTTAATACCAAAACCAACGGCTAAAGGTATATCAGTCATACTACGAATTTGTTCTAGTTTAGCACTAACCTCTTTAATATTGAGAGTATTTGATCCCGTCACCCCTTTGAGTGAAACGTAATACATAAAGCCACTGGCTAATACAGCAATCTTAGCGATACGCTCAGCAATCGTAGTCGGTGCAACAAGAAAGATAGCATCCAATCCTTCTGCTTTCAGTATGGGGCAGAATTCTCCTGCTTCCTCTGGTGGTAAATCAACGGTTAAAACACCATCAACACCTGCAATAGAGGCTTTTTTAGCAAATTGACTATACCCCATTCTTTCCAAGGGGTTAAGGTAACCCATTAATACAATCGGGGTTTGCTGATCTTTTTCACGAAAGCTTGCCACCATGCTTAACACTGTGTTCAATGAGGTCTTATTCTCTAAAGCACGCTCCATACTTAACTGAATGGTTGGACCATCTGCACTAGGATCAGAAAAAGGCACTCCCAGCTCAATAATATCAGCACCCTGCTCTACCATATCGTGCATCAAGGGCACAGTTAACGATCGGTTAGGGTCACCTGCTGCAATATAAGGAATTAATGCCGTTTTATTTTTAGCCTTTAAGCTTTGAAAGCATCCTGCTAATCGACTCATAACTCAATTCCCTCAATAGCAGCAATCGTATTAATATCTTTATCACCACGCCCTGAAAGATTAATAATAATTTGTTGATCTGGACGCATTGTTGCTGCTAGTTTCATTCCATACGCTAAGGCATGACTACTTTCCAACGCGGGAATAATACCTTCAATACGAGTTAACGCATGGAAAGCCTCCAAGGCTTCATCATCGGTAACAGCCACATAGTTAGCTCGACCAATATCTTTTAGCCATGAATGCTCAGGTCCTACACCCGGATAATCTAGTCCCGCCGAGACAGAGTGAGTTTCCATAATTTGACCATGCTCATCGTCCATTAAATAAGTACGATTACCATGTAATACACCTGGCTTACCTTTACATAAGGGGGCAGCATGTCGGTCAGTATTCAAACCATCACCTGCAGCTTCAACACCAAAAATCTTCACGTCACTATCCGCAAGGAAGGGATGAAATAAACCAATCGCATTCGATCCCCCACCAACACAGGCAACAAGAGCATCGGGTAAACGTCCCGTTTGTTGTTGGATTTGTTCATGTGCTTCACGACCAATCACACATTGGAAGTCTCTTACCATTTGTGGGTAAGGATGAGGGCCTGCTACCGTCCCAATAATGTAAAAGGTATCATCAACATTCGTTACCCAGTCACGCATCGCCTCATTTAAAGCATCTTTTAGCGTCTTTGATCCCGAAGTAACGGGTACCACTTCAGCACCTAATAATTTCATTCGGTAGACATTAGGCGCTTGTCGAGCAATATCGACCTCGCCCATATAGACAACACATTTCAATCCTAAGCGAGCAGCAATTGTTGCAGAGGCAACACCGTGTTGACCCGCACCAGTCTCAGCAATAATACGAGTTTTACCCATATGCTTGGCAAGCAGAGCCTGTCCGATAGTATTGTTAATCTTATGAGCACCAGTGTGATTTAAATCTTCACGCTTTAAAAATATTTGTGCCCCACCAATCTCTTTACTCCAGCGCTTCGCATGATATAAAGGGCTAGGACGACCAACATAGTGGCGTAGATCATCATCAAATTCTGCTTGAAAAGCTTCACTATCCTTTAAGCTAAAGTAGGCTTCACGCAGGGCATCTATTGCTTCCATTAAGGTTTCTGCAGCAAAACAACCGCCATGAATACCAAAATGTCCTGCTTGATCAGGGAATTCTGCCCAATTTATTGCATCAAAATTATTGTTTACAGTCGACACGTCTTACCTCTTGTATGAAGTGTTTAATTTTCTCGGCATCTTTAATACCTGGTGCTGATTCTACCCCGCTACTGACATCAACTCCATAAACTTCTGTTGCTGTTATCGCTTCTGCCACATTATTGGGCGTTAAACCACCCGCTAAAATCAAAGGACGCTGTAATGTTGTTGGGGTTGTTTGCCAATCAAATGCCTCTCCAGAGCCACCCATGCCACCAACATGATGACTATCAAGTAACCAGCCTCTTGATTGAGTATGATCAGTAATTGTCTCTGCTATCGTGCTAGTCAGCCCTCCTCCCATTGCTAACGCTTTGATATAGGCATGATTAAAATTTTCACAAAATGCGGCAGGCTCTTCACCATGAAATTGTAATAGGTCACAATTAACTTCTTCAATCACTTCATAAACATAATCTTCACTTGGATTAAGAAATAATGCTACTGTGCTTACAAAAGGAGGTAATGCCGCTACAATCTCTGCTGCTTGCTCAATCGTTACATATCGGGAACTTTTGTGATAAAAAACCAGTCCAATAGCATCAGCACCTGCTTTAGTTGCTAATAAAGCATCATTAATTGACGTTATCCCACATACTTTTACTCGTGTCATTTAAAAGTCCCCTCAGCTATTATTGCAAATAGCACAATTTAATCGGTATTATCAAAATAAGGGGATATATAATACCTTAATCGAACCATTCTGTAAGGATTTTGAACAAAGTAAAGCAATACAAATTTTCCACTAACTTTACCACTTAGATTATTAATAAATTCACTATGTATAAATATAAAGCCTATTCAATCACTACAAAATACCTATCTCCTGTGTTATTAACAGGTGTGTTATTGCTCACTAGTGCTACCAGCTATGCTCAACCACATACTCATGCTGGACGACCACATACTCATAACCTTCCTGCTCAAGGTGTTGGTCACCGCCATGGAAATGGTGCTCCAGGCGCTTCTGCAGGTAGTCGACGTGCACCCCAACAAAGTAAACGAGCTCCTGCCCGTACACAGGGACGACCTCAAACAGGGGGTGATCCTAATAAAATATTACAGGCAGCTTATGCACGCAAAGATTTTAATACTGTTTTTAAAATGGCATCAGCCTATGCGAAAGCAGGCGACTCTGCGGGTGCATACATTCTTGGTCAGCTTTATCTTAATGGTCAAGGTGTTGCTAAAAATCCCCAGCAAGCCTATACATGGACAAAAAAAGCGGCTGATAAAAATCATGCTGGTGCACAATATTTTCAGGCTGTAATGCTTGCTAAAGGTTTGGGTACTCGGAAGAATCCACGATTAGCTATACAGTTATTTAAGAAGGCTGCTCCTAAAATACCCGATGCGAAACGTGACTTAGGTATTATGTATGAGCAAGGTATTGGTGTACAAAAAAATATTCATCAGGCAGTACAATGGTATGAGCAAGCAGCTAACCAAGGTATGTTAGATGTACAGGTCATGCTAGCCAACCTTTATCTTGACGGAACTAAGGGTGTTAAGCCCAATCATCCTAAAGCTTTCCGTTATGCGACCAAGGCAAAAAATGCCAAGATACCACAGGTTGATTATCTATTAGGTGTGATGTATGCCAATGGATTAGGCACAAAGAAAAACCCTGTTCTAGGCTATCGTCATATTAAAATAGCCGCAGACAAAGGAATTCCAAAGGCCAAGTATTTAGAGGCGCTAATGAACCTTGAAGGACTAGGAACACGGAAAAACCCTAAGTTTGCCTTTAATTATTTTACTAAAGTCGCACAAAAAGGGGCTCCATTAGCCATGGCGATGCTAGGTGATATGAATCTACAAGGTGTCGGTACTGCAAAGAACCCTGCTAGAGCAGGTGTTTGGTATAAGAAAGCCGCAGCTAAAGGTTTACCTGCGGCTATGTTGATGATTGCTGATATGTATCATGATGGTGTGGGTTTCCCTAAAGACCCAAATCAAGCCATGGCTTGGTACAAGAAAGCAGCAGCTAAAGGCATTCTTCAAGCAAAATATAGTGTGGGTGCAATGTATGTGACTGGATGGAAAGGTGTACGACCTAATCCTGGTGCAGGTCGAAGCTGGTTACAAAAAGCAGCAAAAGGTGGGCATAAAGGTGCTAAGCAAGTATTACAACAAATGAAGTAAATAAGCTCCATTCAATACTGATTTTGTATTCAAAACCAGTATTGAACTGAGTGAATGCTTACTGACCTAACCCTCTGTATCATTAAATAAAACGTAACTATCATTATGAGATGTCATTATGTATAAATTACACACTACTCCCTATCTCGTACTCGTCAGTACCGTCATATTCTCATCCAGTGCCAGTGCTAACCGTACCATAGATTGTGAAACTTATGCACGCACTGCAAGTAAACAACATACTGAAAATATTAAATTAAGTTGTGATTATCACGGACTACGCTGGAGCAACAATAAAGCAGGGCACCAACATTGGTGTGAAACGGTACGTTATAAAATTAGTGCCTCAGAGACTAAAGCACGTGATAAATTACTGAAAGAATGTAAAGTTCACATCAGTTCATCACTTAACCCTGATAACAAAGTACAAATTCCATCAAGTTGTCGAGACCCTTTAGGAAAGTATCGTCCTGTACGTTCTATTTATCATTCTTTTCGCTATGAAACACAGGTTAAATACCCTGTAACTCATGGGCTGATTAGCTATGATTTTAATCATGATCAATTAAAAGACTATCTTTTTATTGAGCGTAATAGTAAGGATAGGGTACGTCTTTTAAGCTGTATTAGTAGTACACAAGGCTACCAACGTAAACTCAGCAACCTCTCATTTAATGCCTTAGGTGATTCAACGATGGGTGGAGAGTTCACTATTAGTCACAAGGCTAATCAGATTGATATTAATATTAATTATTTTGAGCACAATGCGGGTTCTAGCTGGGTTCAATCGAGTTACCAATACAGCCAACCAAGAAAAATCTTTGTACTGAAAAGCTCACAAAGTGACAGCTCTCCTGTTCTAATGGATGATGGTAGCCCTTATCCTATGTATGTTCCTCAAGCACCTAAACTTTAAAACTGAGCTTTCTTAATAATATCTATTAGACTAAACTGTTTAAAACAACGACACATGTTGTTTATGTACTGCTCATAGATAGGACACAATAACCATGGAATGGAAATAAATAGCCCTAATCGACGAAGTCTTTTTAGCCCAACTCAAGCCCGCTCAGATTATTGTAACCCTAAGTATTATGGGTGTGTAGAATAGTGATACACCTCTGATCTCATTTGATTTGAACTGAAAATCGGATATAGCTTAGGATGTCTTTTAATTCCAGCTCTACCAATAATTTTTTTAAAAGGATATTTAAATAATGAAAATCATCAAGTACACGCTTGCATCACTGGCTCTTATCACTGCCTGCACAGTAGCAACAGCAAATCCAGTAGCTGCAAACGCAGAAGCAGCAAAGTCTGAAGCATCTGCTACTCCTAAAGATAAAGGACATAAGGAATTCTGTAAGCATCATAAGAATAGTCATAAAGACTTTAAGACAATGGCTAAGAAGCTAGCCTTAACGGATGACCAGAAGCAAAAGATCTCTTCATTAAAAGAGCATAAAATGAAGGTCATGAAGTCTATTCGTACAGAAATGATGTCTTTACAAAAAACATTTTTCCAACTAGATCCTCAAGCCTCAAATTATAAGGCTAAGGTATTTGAAATTGCGGGAAAGAAAGCAAATCTAATGCGACACATGATTATTGAAAAGGGTGAAATGCGTTATTTAATTACTTCACTATTAACACCAGCACAACTGGTTTTACGCAAGGAATTACTTGCTGAAACAACAAAAGAAAGTGAAAAAGAGACAAAAGCACTGCCACCGATCACTCAGTAAGATTTTATAGGAAGTGATGGTTTAGCTCATAATCATAAGCAAATCACCACTTCCTAGTTTTTAAGGGTTTCGCACTAAACGTACAGAATACGTTGTCTCCATTCCTTTCACTCTATCGCCACCATTCCAGAAGTTTACCGCCCATCCACTGTGATGATTACCAGTATGTATGGATGATGTCCAATGGATATTAGCTGAACTACTATAGCTAGTTCCTGGTAAATCAGGGAAGACACGTGAATCAACGGCTGGATAAATATCCTTAACATTAACGACGCTCATCAACTCAGTAATATTAGGAACTCGCCATGTATTTTGGCTGGCATAAGTACTACCTGTTAAACCCAAAGCCTCGGCATAATTAAAAGCACTGGTATTTTCAGCAACACAGTGATCATCATTAAAGTTTGTTGCCGTATCATTATCATCAAAACGATACCCTTCAACACAACGTTTCCAGATGAGGTTTGTTTGCTTATCCTTCACTGTACTGCCATTAATAACAAAACGAGCTGTCGCCTCTGTATCGACTGGATTACCACTAACTAAGCGTACATAGCGCACTTCTCGCTGAGTCATTGCATGATCAATTTCAGGGTCATCAAAATAAACCATCCAGCTTTTATCAGGGTACTCTAATGCAGTATCCGATGTTGCATAACCTGGTCCTTTACCATAAGGAGGCTGACTAGTTTGCCATATTTTGGTTGATCCAATGGTATTGGGGAAAAAGTTAGTATCAATATTTACCACACCATAAGACATTGTAAATAAATCAGCAATAGAGCGCATTTCTTCTCTGTCGGGCAAGCGCCAGTTGCTAATACCGCAATAAGCCTCATCATTCACTCGTTGTGTATACGCTGTGGTATTACAGAAAGTACTTGAATCTGCACTGTCATAACCATCGCAAACATTGTTATTTAACTCTTCCATTAAGAAGTCACCCGCAGCAAAACCTTCTATACCGTCCTCAGGTTGCTCATAACCTGGATAGAATCTGCTAGGATTGTAATAGGCATACTGGTCATTGGCTGTATGTAAACCTGCCACTGACTTTTTCTCCCAAATTAAGCCTGAAACATTATCACGGATACAAGACCAATCTGCGGCAATAACGGGCAGGTCAGCACCTGTAGCATCAAGCTTAGTAAATGCAAAACCAACATGACCATCATTTGAATCATTGTTATCCACATCTCTACCAACCGCTCCATCTTGATGAAGTAATAGAGTTTGTGCACAATCAATTAAATTGGCATTGGTAATATCATCAACACAAGTATCAATTCCTGTGTCATTAAGATCACGAGTGACTAGGGTCGTTGTGTTACTACCTGAGCTCAGTGCGGGTAAAATCATGACAGATAGAGCGACTCGGTTCATTTGAGGTGTTTGCCATGATTCTGTATAGCTTCCTATTGCCGTAATCGCTTGGCTTGACATCAATGAGTGACTACTACTTGCCATCGCCTCTGTCACGATATTTTGATTCACACCCGCTTGCATTCTTGGGCTAGGATTTCCACCACCCACAAAGCTAATGATCATCCCCTGTTCCATCGTCACGTCGGTATTGAGACTTACCGATTGGGGTGCAATCCCTGTAGTGGTTAAGCTGGTATAATTTCCCCCAACAGCAATCCCAATAAGCTGAACCGCAGTACTTGTTGCTTCTATACCATTATGTTGAAGGCTGATGGTGTTGCTTCCTTCTGTGGGTAATTCACTTTCCTCTAAATAGAATAACTCAGTACTTATAGAGTAAGATCCTGAAATGGCGGATACATAAGTGTCAGGTACTGGGTTCATGGCAATGCCTGCATACTCTACGTTATTAGCACGCCCTGCGTCACTACCTGATTCTATCTCTACACCAACAACAATGACTCTATTTTCTCCAATACTCAGATTATGTTGGTAGCTTAAATCACCCCCTTGACCACCTGCACCATTAGCATCACCTAATGTGACTTCTGCCTCAGTACCTGTACCGCCACCGCCACCATTCCCATCACCTTCAATAGCCGATAAAATAACAACCGATAAAGCGGCTCGATTCATTTGTGATGTTTGCCATGATTCGGCATAGTTACCTATTGTTGATATTTCTCTACTTGTCATCACGGAGTGACTACTATTCGCAAAAGTATTGGCAATAAGGTTCTGGCTTGATGTTGATTGGATTATTGGGCTGGGTTTTCCCCCAGCAATAAAGCTCAACATTAAGCCTTCTTCTGTCGCCACATTGACATCAAGATGGAGTGACCCTGAGCTAACCGTCGTCTTCGTCAAACCGTTATAAATACCATCAACCACCACATTATTCACTTCGGTTGTGGTGCTGGTGACTTCTAGTCCATTATGTTGAATAGAAACGGTATGATTACCCGCGATAGGCAACTCACTCTGCTCAAGATAAAACAACTCAGTACTCAAAGCATAGGAAGACGAAGTAATAGGAGCATAAGAAAGGGGTACAGGGTGCATAGTAATACCCGCATATTGTACTACGCTAGCATGTTGTGCTTGTCCAGCTGACTCAATCTCAACACCGACAATCACAACACGTTTCTCCCCAGCACCTAATGTATGTGGGTAGGTTAATGTGGCTAGCTGACTTGAGGCACTGCTTGATATCCCTAGCATTCCAGTATTGCCGCCACCAGTACCTCCACCCGTTGAATCAGTGGCGGCTATTGCTAGCATTGAGTGTGCCATTCGATTAATACCAGCGGTTTGATAGGTCACACTATGATTACCCACTGTTGGTAATAATCTTAGAATACCGATACTTTGACTACTAGTGGCATTGGCTGTCCATTGTTGCAAGCTTTGTCCTGTGGAAGAAAAAGTAGCTCGACTTTGAGGATGACCACCTCCTAAAATATCTATCAATAGATTATTTGTAGTGTTTGTCATAATACTTGTCGTTAAACTGCCTGTATTTGCTGCACCATGATTAGCCACTTGAAAGGTTTGTGCCTGATCAACACCCTCTAATTGCATCACGACAACGGTAAGATCATTTGCATCATGTTGGATGCTAAGATTCTGATCTCCTATTGCAGGAAGAGCCGCATCCAATAGAACATACCAAGCGGTTGCAATCGAATAAGAACCTGTTTGCTTTGATGATTGACTATTAGGCACTACAGTCATTGCAACACCACCGTATTGAATATTAGTTACCTGCCCTATTGCATTCACGTCTTCAAGTGAGACTCCCACCATAATGACACGATCATCACCTGCCTGAAGTTCATGACTAAGCTGAAAAGTACCCTCAGCACCATTACCTTGTACTACTTCTTTCACGGTAATCTCTGCATATGTAGTCGGTGTTGTTGCAATAAATAAGAGTATTAAAAGCTTCAAAATGAAGCTCTTTACTATATGTGACATATCAAAACCCTATGTTAAGTTATAAAGGAACTTGATAGCCCCTTTCTCGAATACCTTAGCTATAGTTTTTATTGGTGACGAAAGCTCAGAATAGTTAAGAAGTTTTGATAAAGTGATGGAAATCATTGATAAAAGAAATCTATACACGTTTTTTGCCATTGGCTATTAATTTAAGCCAATTACTTGCTAGGAAGTTATTAGACCTTGCTTAATTTAACGAGGAAATTTAGACATTATTCATCAATAGCTTCCATTTTATAATACCTATAAAATAAATTGATGATGATTGAAGTCTAAAGCCTTGATTTTCTGTTGCTAAAAGATTGCAACCATCTTGCTTTATAATTTATAACTAAAACGGGAATTGCTGATTATTCATGTTATATTGTATTATTTACCTATTCTCCCTTTTTTTGAGATACCTCTATGACCCGATCAGCCGAACTATTTGAACAAGCCAATAAAGTTATTCCCGGTGGTGTTAACTCACCTGTACGTGCATTTAAAAGTGTCGGTGGTACTCCTTTATTTATTGAGCGTGCTGAAGCGGCTTATCTTTATGATGTTGATGGTAAACGCTATATTGATTATGTAGGATCATGGGGTCCAATGATTGCAGGGCATGCGAATCCTGATGTGGTTGAGGCGGTACAGCTCGCTGCTAAGAAGGGGTTAAGCTATGGTGCACCGACTGAGATTGAGGTGCTTATTGCATTACGACTGTGTGAGATTATGCCATCACTAGAAATGGTGCGTATGGTGAATTCTGGAACAGAGGCAACGATGTCTGCCATTCGCTTAGCCCGTGGGCATACAGGGCGCGATAAGATTGTAAAATTTGAAGGGGGCTATCATGGACATGGTGATTCTTTATTAGTAAAAGCAGGCTCTGGAGCATTAACTTTTGGTGAACCTAATTCTCCAGGTGTTCCTGCGGCATTGGCAGAGTGTACGCTCACATTGGAGTATAATAATGCGACTCAAGTGAAGGAAGTCTTTGCTGAGATGGGTGATGATATTGCTTGTATTATTGTTGAGCCTGTCGCTGGCAATATGAACTGCATTCCTCCTAAAGAGGGTTTTTTACAAACTTTGCGACAGGTTTGTGATGCACATGGTACTGTGTTGATTTTTGATGAGGTCATGACGGGATTCCGAGTGGATTTAGGTGGAGCGCAAAAAGTTTATGGTGTGCGCCCTGATTTAACGACGCTAGGTAAAGTCATCGGTGGTGGAATGCCAGTCGGTGCTTTTGGTGGGCGACGTGAGATTATGGAGAAGCTTTCTCCCTCAGGTCCTGTTTATCAGGCAGGTACTTTATCTGGAAATCCTGTAGCAATGGCTGCTGGAATGGCGACGTTAGATATTGTGACACAAAGTGGATTTTATGAGGAATTGACTGAGAAAACGAGTCGATTTTTGGAAGGGATTCAAACCGTCGCTGATCACAATGGTATTGCATTAACAACGAATCAGGTGGGGGGAATGTTTGGTTTATTCTTTACCGATGCTAAGAAGGTGAGTAATTTTAATGAAGTGATGGCTTGTGATACTGAGCGATTTAATCACTTTTTTCATGGTATGTTAGATCGTGGCATTAATCTTGCGCCTTCTGCTTTTGAAGCGGGCTTTTTATCAGCAGCTCATACTGAGGCTGATATTCAGGCAACGGTTGAGGCGGCTAATGAGGTTTTTGCTGGAATTTCTTAATGATGAACCCAAAAAAATTTCTACCCTTTGCACTTCCGTCACTGGGAGAAGAAGAAATACAAGAAGTCACCGATACTCTTCGCTCTGGCTGGCTAACCACAGGTCTGAAAACGGCTCGATTTGAAAAAGATTTCAGTCAATTTATAGGTGTTGACCATGCCTTAGCAGTTAATTCGGCGACATCAGGCTTGCACTTAGCCTTAGAGGCTATTGGCGTGGGGCGAGGTGATAAAGTCATCACAACACCTTATACCTTTACTGCCACAGCAGAGGTTATCCGTTATTTAGGAGCTGATCCTATATTAGTCGACATTGATCCTAGAACTTTCAATATCGACCCTGATAAAATCAGAGAAATCGCTTCCCAGCATGACAATATTAAAGCCATTATGCCTGTACATTTTGCAGGTCAATCTTGTGAAATGGATGCCATTCGTGCCATTGCAAATGAATACAATTGGAAGATAGTAGAAGATGCTGCACACGCCTTGCCCACTACTTGGCAAGGAGAGATGGTAGGGACATTATCAGATATTACCGTTTATAGTTTCTATACCACTAAAACCATTGCCACAGGTGAGGGTGGTATGGTGGTGAGTAATAATGAAGACTATATTGAACGCATGAAGGTAATGCGTTTGCATGGAATGAGTCGGGATGCCTTTGATCGTTATACCTCTAATAAACCCTCTTGGTTTTATGAAATTGTAGAGCCAGGTTATAAATATAATATGACGGATATAGCCGCATCACTAGGCATTCACCAACTAAAAAAAGCAAAAGATTTTCAAGAAAGGCGTGAATGGATTGCGGTGCAATATAATACGGCATTTGCAGATTTACCTCTACAAATCCCCTTTGTTGCCTATCCCGATGATACTCATGCTTGGCATCTCTATGTCATTCAATTAGAACTAGATTCCTTGACTATCACTAGAGATCAATTTATTGAGCTAATGGCAGAAGAAGGAATAGCTACAAGTGTCCATTTTATTCCATTACACCTTCATCCTTATTGGAAAGATCGTTACAATTATAACGCTGAAGATTTTCCAGTGTCTCTCACTGTATTTAATCGCGTCGTTAGTTTGCCGATTTATCCAAAAATGACGGATGAAGATGTTAAGCGAGTAATAACAGCTGTTCGTAAAATTTTGACTCACTCCTAATGAGTGACCAAAATGATTGTAACTTCTTAAATAATTTTTTATCTAGGCGAGTCTATGTTTGCTAAGAAAATATTTGATCTTGTATTAATATTACCTGCAGTGCTAATTTTATCACCTATTTTTGTATTCATTGCAATTGCAATTAAGCTAGATAGCAAAGGTTCGGTCTTATTTAAGCAAAAAAGAGTGGGTTTACGGGGTAAGAACTTTCACATTTTAAAATTTAGAACGATGGTAATGAATGCTGAAAGCCAAGGTGCTAAAGTTACCACAGGGGGTGATAGCAGAATAACAAAGCTTGGGCATTTTTTACGTGAGTACAAGCTTGATGAGTTACCCCAATTAATTAATGTTTTAAAGGGTGAAATGAGCTTAGTAGGGCCACGACCTGAAGTACCTGAATATGTTGAGTTTTATCCAAAAGAAATGAAAAAAGCGGTACTTTCTGTATTACCAGGAATGACGGATCGTGCTTCTATTGAATTTAGGAATGAGAATAACTTATTGGCAGGCTCTATTGATCCAGTTAGAGATTATCGAGAGAAAGTTTTACCCATTAAATTGGATTACTATATGAAGTATGTCAAAGATAATACCTTACGTGGTGACGCTAAGATTATTGGTAAAACCCTAATGGTGTTAGTAAAATCAAAATAACCTAAATCATTGAAATTTAATATAAAAACAATGCATTTCTAAATCTCTGTCGATAAAAAACAAATGTCTTGAGAAGCACAATATTATTCAGCTACAAAACTTAACTTTTAAGTCTATCGATAGTGTTCAACACACGATTATTCTCTGGAGCCATCTGATATGGGCTGTTAGAAAGATCAATTCCTGAACTCGTATAATAAGTGCATAACGGCTCTAAATAACAATAGATCAATACCTTTTGTAAAAAAATAAGATTTAGGTATAGAGTCAATCATCATCAGGCTGATCATAACGCCATTTTTCTAAAAAAAAGCTAAAATCACTATTCCTGCTGCTGTTAAAAAACCATAATATTCACACAATGACCTCTAATAATTAATTAAAACATTCACTCAACATAGTGTGGTAGTTTTACAAAATAACTGACAACAAGGATTATTCTCTAAAAATGGCAACAGATAGTAGATTACAGCAACTTAGCCAATGGATTCACCAAACACTCGACGGATCTCAGGCAACCATTGAAGTCGCATCAGCAGATGCCAGCTTCCGCCGTTATTTCCGTATTCACCATAAAAATAAAACATTGATTGCGATGGATTCACCTCCTGACAAAGAACCTGTACAACCTTTTATCGATATCTGTCAACGAATTTTAGCCACAGGTGCTCATGCTCCTCATATTTATCATCAAAATATTGAGCAAGGTTTCTTAATTCTTGAAGACCTAGGCTCTACGGCATACTTAGATAAACTCAACAAAGACACTGTCGATAATTATTACCAAGCCGCAATGCAAGCCTTAATTAAATTACAAAAAGTCAATACAACAGGCTTGCCCCATTACGATACCAAAAGACTACATGAAGAAATGACTCTGATGCCAGAATGGTTTCTGGGTGAACATCTTGGGATAACACTCACGATAAAACAACAACAAATTATCGAGACCACTTTTAACAGCCTCACCTCAGCGATTACTGAACAAAATACAGGATTTGTACATCGTGATTACCACTCTCGCAACCTAATGATTACCGAAACAAACAACCCTGGAATCATTGACTTCCAAGATGCTGTTATCGGACCATTAAGTTACGACCTTGTTTCCCTATTACGTGATTGCTATATTGCTTGGCCTCATAGCCAAGTAGATCAATGGATTAGTGATTATCAGCAGATGGCAGAAAATGCTCAATTGATACCAAAAATGACGATAGAAAAATTTAGCAAACAAGTTGATTTAATCGGGTTACAACGTCATATTAAAGTACTGGGTATCTTTGCTAGACTAAAACATCGTGACAACAAACCACACTATCTTAATGACCTTCCTTTAACATTAAGCTACCTTCTTGACATTGGACAACGCCATAAAGAAATGACTGACCTTATGCAATTATTTACCGACTTAAAAATTGCCGATAAAATTGGCACAGTAGTCATTCCACAATGAAAGCAATGATACTTGCCGCAGGACATGGCACACGAATGCGTCCACTCACCAATCACCTACCTAAACCATTACTGAAAGTTTATGATAAATCACTACTTGTTTGGCACTTAGAGCGTTTAAAACATGCGGGCTTTACTGATATTGTTATTAATATTAGCTGGTGTGGTCATAAAATTCCTGAAGCCCTAGGCTCAGGCTCACAGTGGGGCTTGAATATTCAATACTCTGATGAACAGGATAGTGGTGCTTTAGAAACAGCGGGTGGTATTGCAAAAGCACTGCCCTTATTAGGTAGCGAGCCTTTCTTAGTAACTAATGGTGATGTTTGGTGTGAATATAACTACCCCAAGCAATCACTTGCTGAGAATGATCTTGCACACTTGGTACTTATTAAGAACCCTGAGCACAACCTTAGCGGAGATTTTTGCCTAGAGAAGGGTCGAATCACTGACCGAAAAGAAAACCAAGTAGGCATAACCTTTAGTGGTATTGGCTACTATCGCCCTGAACTATTTAAAAACATTAATCCAGCAGGAGAAAAGGCGGCACTTGCCCCTTTACTGCGTGCAGCAATGGAAAAAGGACAAGTCAGTGGTGAATATTATCATGGTATTTGGCATGATATTGGCACACCTAAACGCCTTGAATCACTTGATCAAATGCTACGTGCCTCAGCAAGCTCATGAACCAGCAATACCTCATCCTTGGTGGTGCACGTTCAGGGAAAAGTCGCTATGCTGAACAGCTCGCTAGTCAATTGAGTGATGAGGTGATTTATATTGCTACAGCACAAGCACACGATAATGAAATGCAACAACGCATTGAACAACATAAAAAAGATCGCCCAAGCCACTGGCTAACAATTGAAGAACCTCAACAACTTGCTGACACTTTATTAGCTCATGATAAAGTAGGATCTGTCTTATTAGTTGACTGCTTAACACTATGGCTCAATAACTTACTCTGTAGTGAAAATGAAACCTTACTAAAAAATCAATTAGACTCTTTATTAAACACCCTACCCCAGCTAAAATCACCCATTATTTTAGTCAGCAACGAAGTTGGCATGGGTATTATTCCTTTGGGTAAACTCAGTCGCTTATTTGTTGATGAATCAGGACGTTTACACCAACGTATTGCCTACTTATTTGACCAAGTTGTATTAATGACCGTTGGTATTCCTCAATACATCAAAGGACAACCCTATGCCCACAATACAGTGGATAGACCAGACACTCCCCTTACTTGACCTTAAATTTAAACAGCAAGCAATAGAACATCAAAACCAACTCACTAAACCTGCGGGTTCATTAGGACGACTTGAAGATATTGCGATTCAAATGGCACACCTTCAACAAACCAAACACCCCAGTGCTGATAATATTTTCATCGCTATCTTTGCCGCAGACCATGGTGTTGCTGAGGAAAATGTCTCTGCATTCCCTCAGGAAGTTACCACTCAAATGGTCAGTAATTTTTTACACGGCGGAGCGGCTATTAATGTCCTTGCCAAACAATTAAATGCCCATTTGGAAATTATTGATGTTGGGATAAAAACCCCACTCAACGCCCCCGACAAACTCATTGAACAACGCATCGCAAAAGGCACTAAAAACAGCACTCAACACCCCGCAATGAGTGAAGAACAACTGAGACTTGCTTTAAATGCAGGCTTTGATAGCGCCACTCGGGCAAAAAAACAAAACGCACAACTTTATATTGGTGGAGAAATGGGTATTGCCAATACGACCAGTGCTAGTGCCTTATATTGTGCTTTATTAAACTTAACTCCAACACAAGTAACGGGTGCAGGAACAGGCTTAAATGAGCAAGCAATCGCCTCAAAAACACAGGTAGTACAACAAATTCTAGCCCAACACCAATCACACTGTGGTTCTGATCCTTTAAAATGGTTACAGTGTGTAGGTGGCTTTGAAATTGTTGCTTTATGTGGTGCTTATCTTCATGCAGCACAACGAGGAATACCTATTTTAGTCGATGGCTTTATTAGCTCAGTTGCCGCTTTATATGCTCAACATATTCAGCCTGATATCAGTGAATGGTTATTTTATTCTCACCTTTCTGCTGAACAAGGGCATTTAATAACATTGAACACGAAGAGCAATAAACCACTCATTGATTTGGGATTACGACTCGGTGAAGCGAGTGGTGCTGCGCTGGCAGCCCCCTTATTACGAACAGCCTGCGCCTTACATAATGAAATGGCAACTTTTACAGAGGCAGCGGTTGCTGGTACTCATTAGTGCTAATAAACTCTTTTCTGTTAATCCATGATGAGAACAAGCTAATTTTATAGAGATTCATCAAGAGAAGGAAATACAATGAAAGCGGTAAAAGCCACCTTAATTGACTGCCTACGTCATGGTGAAATAGAAACCAAGGGGTTATTCTGCGCCAGTGCCAATAAAAACCTCAGCACAAAGGGCATAAAACAGATGCAAGACAGTACACAAAAAGGTCATTGGGATATCATTATTAGCTCACCCTTTCTGCGTTGTAGCCAAATGGCTCACTCACTCGCTAGTAAAAAAAACATCCCGATAGAAATCATCAATGACTTTACAGAAATGGACTTTGGTCACTGGATTAATCAGCCAATAGCACAGTTATGGCAAAACCATTCCAAGCAATTACAACAACTATGGCAGCATCCTAAAAGCTTTATTGCTCCAGAGGGTGAGTCGATATTAAATTTTCAACAACGCGTAATAAAAGCATGGAAAACCTTACTCAAAAACCATCAAAATAAGAAAATTTTACTCATTACTCATGCTGGTGTCATTCGTATATTACTCAGCCACTGCCTTGATATACCACTAAAAAATACTCAGACTTTTGAAATACGCCATGCTCACTACCTGCGCCTTGCCTATTATCATGATGATACTTATTCCTTTATCAGTCATGGATTAAAAGAATAACTTAACTCAACTCAGACCTTTGCTAATATCAATTTAAGCTAAAAAACAACTCACATTCCTAACCTAGCATCGACAATACACTGAAACCTAACCACGATGAGATTACGCCAACTATTCTTTACCGCCCTCACCTTATTAACCCGTATTCCTAGCCCCCAATACCCAGCACCAAGCCCTGAGATGATGGGCAAAGCAACTCTATTCTATCCACTGATTGGCTTATTACTAGGAACACTTTTCTATTTACTCGCCATCACATTAGGTACAGAGAAAGCCTTATTATCTGCCGCCATTATTACGATTCTCTGGGCAGCCATCACAGGAGGATTGCACCTAGACGGCTTAGCCGATAGTGCAGATGCTTGGTTGGGTGGTTTAGGTAATGCCGAAAGAATCGAAAAAATATTCAAAGACCCCACATTAGGAACAGCAGGCGTTATTGCTATCAGTGGTCTCTTATTACTAAAATTTGTTGCTCTAGTCAGTCTATTTCAGCAAGGCGAATACCTTCCTGTCCTTATTGCACCTATGGTAGGTCGTGGCTTTATCATTATTATTTTTTTAACAACCCCTTATGCAAGAAAACAAGGCATGGCAAGCCATTTGATTCAACATATTCCTCGACGGATTGGGTTTATTTTAGGAATTGCCATTCTTATTGTTGCGGGTATATTCTCTCTAACCGCTTTACTACTCACACTCATCGGTTTTTATTTATTACGCCGTATGATGTTACAACACTTATACGGCTGTACCGGTGATACTGTCGGGGCGACGACAGAAGTAACAGAAATGCTTTATTTATTAGGTGCTGCACTCGCATTAAATTAAATCAAGACCTTCCTAAATTTTAGTTTAAGACTGACATTGTGGGCAATAAAAACTCGCTCGCTGATTTTGTACAAGCTTAATAATCATCGTTTCACATTGTGAACAAGGCTTATCATTTTGTCCATAAACATTCAACTTGAGCTGGAAATACCCTGTATCACCATCAGCATTAACAAAATCATTTAACGTTGTACCTCCTTGCTTTATTGCATCAGCAAGCACCTGTTTAATTGCATCAACAAGTAATTGATAACGTTTTAGTGTAATGCAGCCTACCGCTATTTTAGGGCTAATACCCGCCATAAATAGGGCTTCATTCGCATAAATATTCCCAACACCCACTACATTTTTTGCATCCATAATAAAGGACTTAATACTCACTTTGCGCTGACCCGCGCGTTGGTATAAATGCTTAGCAGTAAAAGCATCAAGCAATGGCTCAGGTCCAAGATTGATCAGTAATTTATGTTGCAAAGGGTCTTGACTAAACAACACACAGCCAAAACGACGAGGATCATGTAAACGCAAGACTTGTTGCTGATTAATCTCAAATTCCACATGATCATGTTTTTGTCGCGTTGTCCCTTTATCACAAAGTCGCAAACTACCTGACATGCCTAAATGAATAATCACCGAACCCAACTTAGTTTCAATTAACAAATATTTGGCTCGGCGTTTAACCGATAAAACCCTTTGTCCAATAATAGTCTGTAACTCATCGGGCACAGCCCAACGTAATTTAGGTTGATAAACTCGAACAGCGGTAATTTTTTGTTGCAATAAATGGGGATGAATACCACGGAGAGTGGTTTCTACTTCAGGGAGTTCTGGCATAGCATTATTAGCTTGTATGAGGTTTTATGCGTTGAAATTTGGACTGAAGTCCAACCTACAAATGATGATCATTCAGTAGATTGGACTCATTATTTATTAACGCCTACTTATGAAAATACTTTCATCGCAGCACTCACCGCTTTACCTGATTGAATATCTGCACCCATCTCACTCAACACAGCATCTAAAGCACCAAGACAATGCAGAACATTTTTTTGATTACTAGCAAAGCCCATCAAGCCAATACGCCAAATCTTACCCGCCATCGGCCCAAGACCTGCGCCAATTTCCAAACTATAGCGGTTAAGCAATTCAGAGCGCACCTTCGCCTCATCGGTACCTTCTGGGAATTGAATCGCATTGAGCTGTGGTAAACGATCTTCTTCAGCAACAAAGAAGCTCAAGCCCATTGCTTCGATTCCCGCTTTAAGCCCTTCATGATTGGCAACATGACGATCCCAAGATTTCTCTAAACCTTCTTCTTGCAAAATAACCAATGACTCATGCAAGCCATATAAAGCATTAACAGGCGCAGTATGGTGATAAGAACGCTGTCCACCACTACCCCAATAATCCATCACTAAATTTAAATCCATAAACCAGCTTTGCACTTTCGTTTTACGGTTTTGAATTTTAGCAATAGCACGCTCATTAAAGCTCACAGGAGAAATACCTGGTGTACAAGACAAACATTTTTGCGTACCCGAATAAATGGCATCAATATCCCACTCATCCACCTTTAATGGTGATCCACCCAGTGATGTTACGGCATCAACAATCGTTAAACAATCGTGCTGATGTGCAAGTGCAACGAGAGCTTGTGCATCTGAAACAACACCTGTTGAAGTCTCAGCATGAACAAAGGCAACAATTTTTGCATCGCTATTGGCTTTTAGTGCCGCTTCAACTTTATCAACACTAACTGCTGTACCCCAAGCATCTTCAACCATCACGGCAACACCACCACAACGCTCAACATTTTCCTTCATGCGTCCACCAAAAACACCATTTTGGCAAACAATAACCTTCTCACCAGGCTCTATAAGGTTAGAAAAACAGGTCTCCATACCTGCTGACCCTGGTGCAGAAACAGGCATAGTCAACTTATTTTCAGTCTGAAAAGCGTATTTTAAAAGTTCCTTAGTTTCATCCATCATACCAACAAAGGCAGGGTCAAGATGTCCAATCGTAGGACGAGCCAGTGCTTCAAGTACACGAGGATTAACATCAGAAGGCCCGGGCCCCATTAGTGTGCGAACAGGAGGATGGAATGAAGTAATGCTGGTCATAAATCTACCTAAAAATGAATAAGTGAAATTAAATTACGTGAAAGGCATAATGATAACGGTAAGCGGAACATTAACAAAGTAACCATATCGACTGACTGGCAATTTTACCCCTGATGAATAAAGAAACACACTATATTTTTATCCCTTCATTACTCTCACCACTAAAAATATGGCAACGAGACTACCATTTCACCGCAACGACATTGCTTGTTAAGCATTTAAATAGAGCAAAAAGAACAGACTACCCTGCTCTACATTGGTTACAACATGCCTGTATTTTACTCGCAGAAAAACACCACAGCTTTTCTTATGCTGAGCAGTTATATCATGCACATTTCAATCAAACAACAGAGCAAGCCATCCTTTGCGCCTCACCCATTAGCATGACAGCGGGTATGTCTGATATTGTTATCGGTGATTTTGTGATTGAAGATATTAGTTCTGAGCAGCAACAAGCACTCTGTAAAGAGCTTAATCGTCATTTTTCTCAAGATGGCTGGGAGTTTAAAGTGAGCACGATGGGCACTTGGTTTTTATTGCTCAATCAAAAAGATAAACCCAAAAAAACCATTCCCATCAATAATGCCCTCGGTGCTAGTTTACGTGACTTAATGGAAGGGAAAATTGAAATTGCATGGGGTAAGCAACTCAATGAATTACAAATGTTACTTTATAATTCTCCAACAAATCAACAACGAGAGCTTGCTCGACAAGAACAGGTACAAAGTTTTTGGTTATGGGATAGAAAGGATAAATCACTGAGCCAGCCTCTAAAGATTAATGCTCAATGCATCCAAGGCGGTGGTGAGCAAGGACAGCGACTAGCCCAACATTTTTCACTGGATTATTATGAGCATCACAATGGGATCCCCCACACTTCATCTATTATTATCCATGATGAACTCATTAATGCCAGCCAACTCAATGATATGACAGCATGGCAGCAGGGTTTAAGTCAGATTGAAGATAAAATTATCCCGTTAATTGAAAACAAAGAAATACACACTATCATTTATACAGACTCAGGTCATTCGTGGGATCTTGGGAAAACACCTTTTTGGAGTCGATTTAAACTGAAATCCGCGAAGCAACTCATTGAACTTATTTAGGAATATAAAATGAATCATAAAATTGAAGTTGAGAATATTCGCTGTGGTGGCTGTGCTAATACGATTAGTAAGAAATTATTAGCGATTCATGGGCTGGAAGCTGTTGATATTAATATTGAAGACCAGATTGTTAGTGTTGAGTGTATTGATGATGCTTTACCTATCGCTATTAAGACTTTGGCTCAATTAGGCTATCCAGAAAAAGGTAGTGTTGAAGGATTGGAAGCCTTGAAAGGAAAGGCTAAATCTATTGTTAGTTGTGCTATTGGTAAGGTGGGTTCTTAATGCAAGCAATCCAATAATATTATGAAGATGAGGGTTGTATTAGTACTTAATAATACAACCCGCATTAATAGAGATTAAATAACCCAAAATAGCAAGTTATCATGCTTTGTTAATGCAAGTGACGAAGGTTTAAAGAGATAATCAAAGCTTTTATATAAAAATATAAAGCCAATTATGAAAACAACATCGATCCAATTTCACTCTCAACCGCCACCACATCACCACGTAAAGAGTTGGTATAAGCCTCTGTCACCTTCACATCAATAAATTTACCCACCATACTCAAATCGCCTTTAAAGTTCACAATACGATTATTTTCTGTCCTTCCTGCCATATCTTCAGCAGAGCGTTTTGATTCAGAATAAACCAGTACACGCTGTATTGAACCCAACATGGACTGACTAATTTCAGCGGTCATTTCATTAATACGTTTTTGCAATTGGCTTAAACGTACTTTACACACATCCATAGGTACAACATCAGCAAGGCTAGCCGCTGGCGTACCCGGTCGGGCGCTATAAATAAAGCTAAAACTATAATCAAAACCAATCGCTTCAATCAGCTTCATCGTCTCAGCAAAATCTTGATTCGTTTCACCAGGAAAACCAATAATAAAGTCAGAGGACATAGAAATATCAGGACGTACTTCACGTAACTTACGAATTTTAGACTTATATTCCAATGCCATATGCCCACGTTTCATCGCCGCTAAAATACGATCTGACCCACTTTGTACAGGAAGGTGCAGATGATTCACCAGCTCTGGAACATCAGCATAAACTTGAATCAAACTTGTAGAAAATTCAACAGGGTGTGATGTAGTATAACGAATACGCTCAATACCCTCAATCGCTGCAACATAACGAATCAACAGAGCCAAATCAGCAAAGCTCTCATCATTCATTAAGCCACGATAGGCATTAACATTTTGCCCTAAAAGGTTAACCTCGCGTACATTTTGTTTTGCTAATTCAGCAACTTCTGCTAAAACATCATCAAAAGGACGGGAAACTTCCTCGCCTCGCGTGTAAGGCACAACACAGAAAGTACAATACTTACTACAACCTTCCATAATGGAGACAAAAGCTGAAGGTCCTTCTGCCCTAGGTTCTGGTAAATGATCAAATTTTTCAATTTCAGGAAAACTAATATCAATCACAGGCTTGCGCTGTGACCGTGCTTTTTCCACCATTTCAGGTAAACGATGTAAAGTCTGTGGACCAAAGACCACATCAACAATGGGCGCTCGCTTTTGTAAATTCTCACCTTCTTGAGAAGCAACACAGCCACCGACTCCAATCACTAAATCAGGATTATTTTTTTTCAAATGCTTCCAACGACCCACTTGAGAAAAAACCTTCTCCTGAGCTTTCTCACGAATAGAGCATGTATTCAGCAAAATAACACTCGCCTCAGCAGGATCATCCGTTACTTCCATACCATCATGTTCAATCAGCACATCCTGCATTTTCGCAGAGTCATACTCATTCATTTGACAACCATGTGTCTCAATAAAGATTTTTCCAGCCATGTCTCTTAGCCATTTACCATAAGAAGGGGTACTTATAGTAACTGTTCCTGTGTTGAAAAAAAAGGTTCATGCTATACTCCACCGCTATGTCAACATTATCAATTAAAAAGAAACTTCTCTTCATCCTTGCCTTCTTCATTCTGCTATTTTTAATGCGGTTGGTTTATGGTTATATTACTTATCCTAATGGCTATAGCAAGCCCTCTACTACCTATAATAATCCGCTTGCTAGCTTTGAGCTTTCAAGAAAGAACTATGCCAGTAAAAAAATGCTCTATAAAACGGCAAGGCAACAACAAGTACAAACCAGCTCTGTGGATCAAAAGTATGAAAAAGTAGGGAGTCTTTCCAATACAACAAAAGAATATGATAAGAGTGAAAAGACTTTATACCAATTAATTCAATCCCAAGAACTCATGATTCAGCTAGAACAACGTTCAGGTTTAGCTCAAGCAAGACGGCTCAATATTGCCTTAGGGGTTATTCCTGATAAGTTTGAAAGTATTATTGAGAAACTAAAAGCCATTGGTGAAGTTAAACGAATTCAAATTGACAAGAAAGATAAAACGAATGAATATAATAAGCTAGAAGCTAAACGGGTATCATTGCAAAAGGCTCGTGATTCACTCGTTGCATTAAAACAAAGTGGTGGCAGTGTCAGTGAAATGATTGAACTCACTAATCGCCTCTTAGTCATTGAAAATCAAATACAAGATTTAGGTGTGAGCCTAGGAGAATTTGATGAGAAAAATGAGTTTTGTACGGTTAAGTTTACTTTAAAGGAAGTACGTAAACCTGTCTTTAAAGTCATATCACTGGCTCATCGGCTTAATGTTGCGATCACTTGGACAGCTCAAGTCTTTATTGTTTTTTGGGTTTTATTATCACTGGGATTGGTTGGGATTTGGTTAATATTAGCTGTTTTTACTAAAGCTAAGAAAATGGTGAAAAATGATTCTGAGCCAAAGCAGGTCAAGCTTTAGCCTACCTATGTGGTAGGAGTCTCTGAAACAAAATGATGGGCTAAGAAGGCTCATGCAAAAAGATTTCTTGATAAGACTCCATATCACTAATGGCACTATCCAGCTCTATCTGATCATTATTTTCTTCGGGCTGTGCCTGTAAGCGTTTCAATACTTCTTCTTGTTCCCAAACGGTTTGCTGACCATCACTGCTTTGATGAAAAACAGCCCATGGAATAAATTTTGTCAGTGGAAATATCTGCCCAGATTTGGGTGAAATATCCACATTGAGTCCAGAAATAAACAGAACATTTTTACCATTATAATGGCTATCTTGGCTAATACTTCTAAAGCCACGATCAAACTCAACCTGTGTACTCACCTGTGCCGCTTTTAACATGGGCGATGCAGAAGAAACGATGATGGGCATTGCAGGCAATAGATTCATTTCCATGTGGTCAGTCGTCGATTTTTTAAAGCTAAAGTCCTTAGGTGTTAATAAATCACCAATAGGAAGGACATCACCTTCTTTAATATCCATTTTTTCCATTATTGCACGACGCTTGCTTACTAAGGCAAAACGTTTCGCAGTGCTTAAATTTTCTAGTACCTGAAAATTACCCGCATCATCGGCTTCAATAAGATTTTCTAAGGCTAAGACAATACCACTGTTGCGCTGTTCATTAAGCAATTCATTATCAATAATAATCGAGTAGTTATACGCTTGCTTGGAAATAAAAACATGGGTCTTAGCATATTCATACTGCTGTAGATACCATGTTAAGACTCCATCAATTTTGCCACAATTTGAAGTATTGCACGCTGGCTCTGTTTGTAAGCGACGATAAACACCATACTGTTGGCTATCTTTATCATATCCCACATGACTGGCATGAATAATGACCATATCCAAGCCATGATGTGCATGCGGCCCATGGCGATCTAAGGCGATCATGCCACCAACTCTTCCATGATTAAAGGGGAAAGCACCAAAATGTTTGGCGATTAAAATAATCGGAAAGCCCTGACTCTCGTCTGAACAAAAAGCACGAGATGGCATGATCTTATTAGGAGTAAAACCTAATGATTTTGTTAAATTATAAAGTCGTGGCACAAAGGAACTATAACGCAAGGCATAGCCTTTCATTTTAAAAGAACCCAGTTGTCCGTTGGTTATGAGCTGATATTGTGACATAGATTTTTATAACCTGATAAAGAAAAATAACCGCATTGCAGCACTTAATTTATGCTTATCCCATGATAGCACCTTTGTTCCTTATAAAATGAGAGTCAACGGGTAAAAGCATGGATTAGATTCAAGTATTAATTATTTTGGTAATGTTTTAACAAAGTATCGACGGTATCATCAGACAACCACAACACTTCTTGCCCATTTTTAAAGGCACTCTCTGACTGACAGCCCTTTGGATAATGCTTCTTAGGATTAAGAAAACGCCGTACAATATCTTTAGCACAGTTAACATTATATAAAACAGCATGTCCTGATGCCTTAAACTCATGGTATTCTCTATTGGGTAAACGTTGTGCTAACGCCCTTCCCCATTCAACGGGTGTTGCACTATCCAGCGCTCCTGCAAAAATTAACACGGGCTTATCGGTCATCACAGGCTGGTGAAAATCATCTTTACTTTCCTCTGAGCCCCAAATCTCACAAAAATCATTTTTTAAAGCGGAGAGTTGCCAACGTTTTAGTATGGGATATTGCTTATAGCTTTTCTTCACGCTTTTCATATGAGCCTGTGGATCATTCACCTCATTTTCATTACACTCTACTTCGCTATAAACGGGGTTACTAAAGCTTTTATCCAATGCTGAATCTAAATAGTTTTGTGCTAATAAAGTTAAATCAGCAGCCTCTCCCTCATAGAATGAATCAATCATCCTAGGAACCACAATAGCATCAAAAATATCATAACCAGTATAATAAAGCAGAGAAAAAAAACGGGAAGGAGTCACCACGAACGGAACGGATTGATGATCATACTTTAATACTAAGGTTATGGGCTTATTGTGTAAACGTTGGAATAAGGTCAGAAGTTTCACTTTTAAATCAGGATATAATACATCACAGCTTGAATCACTCTGACACGCACTGAGTATTTTATTGACAGAATCAAGATAAAGGTCGGGTAAAGTTTCTTCACCATCAACTTCTTGTGGATACACTGAGTCTAAAATAAGTGAGGCAACGTTATCAGGATAGGAACGCACCACCTCTAAAGCCAAGCGTGTACCATAGGATGTACCGTATAAATGCCATGACTTGACCTTTAATAAATTGGCTAAATCTGCTAAATCAGTCGCACTTCTAACCGTACCTAGATGTTGTAATGCTTTGCCTTTTTGTGGGTGATCAGCTAGCTGTTGGTAACAATTTTCTAATAATTGGTAACCTGTTTTAACTTCTTCTTCAGGGAGTAGGTTTTTTGCAAAGATATCAAGAGTACCTTGAATTAAATGATCACAATGCAAGGCTGGCTGACTTAAACCTGTGCCTCTTGCATCAAATAAAACCATATCATGATGCCAATTATTTTTTGCAATATGTGATAACCAATATTCCATCATTGCTTGATTAAGCCCTGATGAGCTACCAGGTCCACCCTCAATATTGAGTATAGGATGCTGACTATTACGCCAAAATGAGTCCCGAATAATAACAATAGGTAAGCGAAAATAGGATTTTTCTTGTTCTTTACGGGTACTTAAATAACCACATTCAATACGTTTTACCTTAAGCCCCAACGTCCATTGGGACAGCTTAAAGCCATCAGGAAACATCTTATTGTTAAACCAGCAATCCACAGGCTCAAAATGTGCACCATTGGCTAAAGTTGACTCTTTTACCTTCAAAGAATACAGATAACTAATGAATATAATAATGATTAATGAAAGTATATAAAGACAAACAAGGAATAGTCTACGCATTAAAAAACTCTAATAACTGAAAGATATTTTATTGAATTTAGCCCATCTGTATCCAAACATACACCTTTCTGACAAAACAGCGACAGACATTGTATCACTTGCATAAGCCTAGAAATCAAACAATACAGTATGTATCCTGCAAGTTTGTTGCTATAGTCTCTTGTGACATTTCAAGACTAAAAATAAAGCAACAGGAATACAATGACATGACAGTTATCATCGATACCGCAAAAAAATCCAAAGAGGTTATAGGCTACTACAACCCCAAGGTCTGGAAGGAAAAAGGTCTAAAATGGACACTGGGTTTATTATCAATAACGGCTGTTATTGCTATGTTTGTCCTTATGTTTATATGGAGTAGTGAGCCAGAGCCTTTTGATGTCATCAAAAATGCTCGTGAAATGACGGGTATCAAAGAAAGTGAAAATTTAGTCAATGGTGCTGTTACTGCTGCAACGCTGTCACACATGATGTCGACACTACTTGATAAATCTGGTGGATATCTTGAGAACGACAAGTTGCCACCTGGTGTTATAATGGATGATATTCCTAGCTGGGAATTTGGTGTGTTAACACATATTCGTGATTTGTCGCTGTCTCTACGTGATGATCTGAGCCGCTCTCAATCACAATCTGTTGAAAATAAGTATTTAGTTTCAGCACAAACTTTTTTTAATATTGATAGTAAATCATGGATGATACCTTCTGCTGAGGGTGAATATAACAAAGGTCGTAAAAAGGTTGATGCTTATCTTCAACAGCTCACTAAGGGTAAGGCGCAGTTTTTTGCTCGTGCTGATAATTTGCGTTCTCTCTTAAATCAGATACAAAAACGCCTAGGCTCACTTTCACAAAACTTGAGTGCTAGCGTCGTTCAAAAACGAGTGAATACAGATTTAGCAGGTGATAATGCGGCAACATCTAGCTCAACATCAACATCTGAGATTGTTGTTAAAACCGATTGGATGAAAATTGATAATGTTTTTTATGAAGCACGGGGGCAGACTTGGGCGATTTTACATATTCTTAAAGCCATTGAATATGACTTTAGAAGTGTGTTAAAACAGAAGAATGCATTAGCCAGCATACAACAGATTATCCGTGAGTTAGAAATGGCTCAAGCTTCTGTTTGGAGCCCTGTGATTCTCAATGGAAGTGGCTTTGGCTTTGTAACGAATCATTCATTAGTGATGGCATCGTATATTTCTCGTGCCAATGCTGCTTTGATTGATTTAAGAGATTTACTTAAAAACGGCTAAGAAACGAGTATTTCCACCACAATGATTGTGGTGGAAATACTAAGAGCTTGAAAGTTTATTGTTACTTCTCTGTCCCAATATCTTCATCAAAGTGCTCAATATAAGAATCGATATTATCCTCCAGCATTGTGCGATATTCCTTTGTAAAGTACTCAACGATCTCTGACTTTTCTTTAGTTAACTCTTCTGCATTTTTAAAGCTTGCTGCACTTATCCATGCATTGAATCGGCTCGCCGCATAAAGAAAAGAAGCACTGACATCTCCCTCACTTGCTTTATCATTCATTTGAGTATTCGCTAGATCAATATGCTTATCAGCTCTATCATAAAATCTCTTACCTGCTTCTTCTTCTGTATCAGACATGAATTTTCCTTAGTTTAATTGTTATTAGCGATGAGGGAATAATAGCTTGTACAATATAACGCAAATTGTTTATTTATTATTTCCTAATCTCTTAGGCTCCGAGAACCTTCTAAAAGCGACTCAGATCAAACCTTGATTTTATAACAATTGCAACCTTTTCGTCACTAATCGTCAATAAAAATAGATTACTGGAGACTCATTCCAGACTCGATTCAATAATCAACAAACGGTATACTGCATCCCTTAGGACTAAGGATTCAATAATATTCGAACTCTAACGTGCCTTTTTGCTTCTGATTAAATGCTCTCAGATCGTTGCGTAAAATAACTATGCACCTTCTAATAGCATTGAATGAGCAACAAAAATTCAACGTTTTTGTTTTCTATTTTATTAAAACTTCAGTCTTTATTCTCTGACCCATGCTAATTTAAGGAATATTCATGAACCTTTCCTCACTCACTGCTGTATCGCCTATTGATGGACGCTATGGAAGTAAAACCTGTAGCTTACGCCCTTTTTTTAGTGAGTATGGGCTTATTCATCATCGTGTTATTGTTGAGGTTCGCTGGTTGCAAGCACTAGCCCAAGAAGAAGGTATTGCTGAAGTCCAAGCATTAAGTGCTGAAGCGAATCGCTTTTTAGAAAGTATTATCACTGACTTTAATGAGGAAGATGCCCAGCGAGTTAAGGATATTGAGCGCACCACAAACCATGATGTTAAAGCGGTAGAATATTTTCTTAAAGAAAAAGTCAGTGATCAGGCTGAGTTAAATGCTCTTTCTGAGTTTTTCCATTTTGCCTGTACTTCAGAAGATATTAATAATTTAGCACATGCTTTAATGCTTAAAAATTCACGTAATACGGTTTTATTACCTGAGTTAAACACTGTTTTGGATTTGATCAAGCAATTAGCTCATGACAATGCTGAGACTCCCTTGCTCTCTCGTACTCATGGACAGCCTGCTTCACCAACAACACTGGGTAAGGAGATGGCAAACACAGCCTACCGCTTACAACGCCAGCTCACACAAATGACTGATGTCAGTATTATGGGCAAAATCAATGGGGCAGTCGGTAACTATAATGCACATTTAAGTGCTTATCCTGAAATTAATTGGCAGGATTTTGCAGAGCAGTTTGTCACTCAATTAGGGCTTAATTGGAATCCTTACACTATTCAAATCGAACCACACGATTATATCGCAGAATACTTTGATGCTTTGAACCGTTTTAATACTATTTTGATTGATTTTAGCCGTGATATTTGGAGTTATATTTCTATTGGGCACTTTAAGCAAAAGGTGATTGCTGGGGAAGTCGGCTCATCAACGATGCCTCATAAGGTGAACCCGATTGATTTTGAAAATGCTGAAGGTAATCTAGGTATTGCTTATGCTATTTTAGCCCATTTAGCACAGAAACTCCCTATTTCACGCTTGCAACGTGATCTCACAGACTCTACTGTCTTGCGTAATTTAGGAGTAGGTCTTGGTCATAGTTTGATTGCTTATAGCTCATTACAACGGGGGATTAGCAAGCTTGAAGCAAGTCCTCAAAGTATGGCAGATGAGCTAAATCAAAACTGGGAAGTGCTTGCTGAACCGATTCAAACAGTGATGCGTCGCTATGCTATTGAACAGCCCTATGAAAAACTCAAAGCATTAACACGCGGTAAACGTTTGGATCAACAATCAATCGCTGAATTTATTGATACGCTAGAGTTACCTGATGAAGTGAAAGCTGAGTTAAAGCAAATGACGCCACATAATTATATTGGTAATGCGATTGATCAGGCAAAGGCTATTTAGATGTCTATCTTTGGTGCTATTTCTGAACAACAGTTTTTGGATGAGTATTGGCAGCAGAAGCCTCTACTTATTCGTCAAGCTTTTTCCAACATCACACCACCGTTTAGCCCTGAAGAATTAGCAGGCTTGTGTTGTGATACGGATGTCGCGGGACGAATAGTGATTGGTAAGGATAAGCACTGGCAAGTTCTGAATGCTCCTTTGACAGAGCAAGACTTCCTTGAGACTCCTGAAACTCATTGGACGCTATTGGTTAATGATATTGAACGTTATTATCCACAGCTTGGTGAGATTATAAAACCTTTTCGTTTTATTCCTGATTGGCGTATTGATGATTTAATGGTTAGCTATGCACCTGAAGGTGGTAGTGTTGGACCCCATACAGATGAGTATGATGTTTTTCTTATTCAAGGTCAGGGGCAACGTCACTGGCAGTTAGACCCTGATGCTGATAGTCAGTGTTGTTTAAGTGATTGTGAATTAAGTATTTTAGATAATTTTAATGTGCAGAAGGAGTGGACTTTAGAGGCGGGTGATTTTTTGTATTTACCACCTAATCTCGCACACTATGGTGTGGCACAAGGTGATGGTTGTATGACTTTTTCTATCGGTTTTCGTGCCCCTAGCCAATATGAGCTGCTTAACTCATGGCTGGATCACTCGGCAGAAAAGAAGCGACTAACACAACGCTATAATGATCAAAAACGCCCTACGGTTACACACTCTGGTGAAATCAATAGCAGTGATATTGAAGGCATTAAAACACTAATGCGTACTGCGCTTGATGATGACCAGCAGTTTATAACTTGGCTAGGTAAGTATCTTACTGAGGCTAAGAATGATCAACAAACGCTTTATAGTCATACTGATCATGTTGATGATGATATTGCCTTTACTCGCAATCCTGCTCATCGCTTAGCTTGGCTGGAACAAGAGGATGGATTACTGATTTTTATTAATGGTGAGGCTAATCATGCGCCACTTGAGAGTAAGGCGGCGATTGAATATCTTTGTCAGCATTATGAATTTCCTGCTGATATTTTAGAAGAGAAACTCTGTGATAGCCACTTTAAGGATTTGTTTGCACAGTTGATGGATTATGGAGTGGTGGAAGTTGTTGAGGATTAGATAGGTAGAAAAATAATGGTTACTTTATATTGAATCATCAGGAAGATTGTCAATATTCACCTAACGTCGTTTCCATAGGTAAGCGACGAGTACATAATAAAGTCACTAAATTTCAAGAGACTCATAATGATTTATACATATTTTTGATGTGACGTCAGTCTATTTCACCTATTTTCATCACCAGTAAGACTGAGCTATTTTGCAAGATGCTCAACAATAGCATCCATCAATAAAGCCGAAATATTAGCATCATAAATCGTATCCAATTCACGAATACATGTCGGACTAGTCACATTAATCTCAGTAATATAGTCACCAATGACATCCAAACCAACAAACATCAGACCTTTTTCTTTTAAAATAGGTCCAATAGAATGACAAATTTCATGTTCTCTTTCTGTCAGAGCCACACCTTTATAGCTACCACCTGCGGCAAGATTTGCTCGCCCCTCACCCTCTACAGGTAAGCGGGCAAGTGCATAAGGAAAAGCTTTACCATCAATAATAAGAATTCGCTTATCACCTTGCTTATATTCAGGTAAAAATCGTTGTGCCATAATGGTTCGCTTACCATGGTCAGTGATTGCTTCAAGAATCACATTACGATTATTATCCCCCTGATGAAGCTGAAAAATCATTGCTCCACCCATACCATCCAATGGTTTTACCACTATTTTATCATGTGTATCATGAAATTGTTTAATACGCTCTTGATTGCGTGAGACTAATGTTTCTGGGCAATATTGCGGGAACCATGTAGCAAAGAGCTTTTCATTACAAGAACGAATACTCTCACTTCGATTAATAACTAATAAACCCTGTTTTTCTGCCATTTCCAATAGGTAAGTAGAATAAATATACTCTATATCAAAAGGTGGATCTTTACGCATCAATAAGACATCTAATTCATCAAGACAACGATCCTTTGGCTTACCTAACTCAAACCAAGACTCTGTATTATCTTCGACACTCAACGCCTGAAGCTGAGCATGAACAATACCATCTTCTAAGTAAACATCGCCTTGCTCCAGATAACTAATATCCCAGCCTCGCTTTTGTGCTTCAAGTAGCATTGCAAAACTACTATCTTTTTTGATATTAATTGAATCGATAGGATCCATCAAAACCCCTAAACGTATTATTTTATCAGTCATTAGCTAATTGCTTCAGGAAAGTGCAAAGTTTCTGCTTTATAAAGAATAGGACGAGGCAAAATTTTCTGATCAAAATATAATTGATTCTTTCTCATCGATAAACGCTGATCGACAAACCACTGTATTACCATGGGATAAATTATATGCTCTACAGATAATACACGTTTTGCTAGTGTGGCTTCAGTATCATTGCTCTTAATCATCACTTCAGCTTGAAGAATAACCGCACCACTATCTAGCTCAGGAGTGACATAATGAACACTTGCACCATGAACCGTATCATCTGATTCTAGTGTGCGTTGATGAGTATTTAAGCCACGGTACTTAGGCAACAATGAAGGATGAATATTAATCATTCGTTGATCATAGGCTTTAACAAATTCAGGAGTGAGTAAGCGCATAAACCCTGCAAGCACAATAAGATCAGGACTATATTGGTCAATTAACCCTTGCATTGCCTGATCAAAATCAGACCTTGATGTAAAATCACCATGAGCCAAAACATGGGTAGGAATATGATGTTTGACCGCCCGTTGCAGACCATAAGCATCGGCGACATTACTGATAACAGCACAAATAGTTACATTGAGTTGTTGTAATTCAACGGCATCAATTAACGCCTGCAGATTAGAGCCACTTCCAGAAATAAGTACAACAATGGAAAAGGAGCTCTGTGAGCCTAGTAAGTGTGGATCACTCATAAGGTTTTACTCTTAATTGTCTAACAATTGGTACTAACCTCTCCCTATAGATTATGAGAGAAGTCAATATTAAAGCCTTAGCTATTCACAAACTCAACATAAGGTTCTGCTTCACTAGAAGCCATTTCGCCAATTTCCCATGCAGCAATTTCTTTTAAGCGCATATCATTAATAACGGCTTCTGCCTCATCACGAGGAACAATCAATACCATGCCAATACCGCAGTTAAAAGTGCGTAGCATTTCCTTATCACTCACTTCACCCTGCTCTTGTAACCAATCAAAAATGGGTGGACGCTTCCAGCTACCAAGATTAATGATGGCCTTGGTTTCATTTGGCATGACTCTAGGTAAGTTATCAACAAGACCCCCACCCGTAATATGTGCAATGGCATGAATATCAAACTGCTTAATAGCATTTAATACTGGCTTTACATAAATATAAGTTGGCTTTAAAAGTGCTTGACCAATCGTTGTATCATTATTGTCTGATAAGGGACTGTCTAAAGTATCTTCAGAACGATCTAATATTTTACGCACTAATGAGAACCCATTAGAATGTACACCATTTGAGGCTAAGCCGATCAAAACATCATCACGATGTACTTGTGACTGATCTAACACTTGCTCTTTTTCAACCACACCAACAGTAAAGCCTGCCAAATCAAAATGTCCTTCTGCATACAAGTCTGGCATTTCAGCTGTTTCTCCGCCAATTAAGGAGGCTCCTGCTTGCTCACAACCATCGGCGATACCTTTAATAACGGCTTCGGCAACCTCTAAATCAAGCTTGCCCATGGCATAATAATCAAGAAAGAACAGTGGCTCTGCTCCCACAACGATAATATCATTAACACACATGGCAACAAGGTCAATACCAATGGTGTCATAAAGACCTGCCTCGATAGCAAGCATTAACTTAGTACCAACACCATCCGTACCAGAAACTAATACAGGATCTTGATAACGTGCTGGAATCGACATTAATGCTCCAAAACCACCAATGCCCCCCATAACTTCAGGTCGCTTTGTGCGTTTAGTATGAGGTGCTATTCGCCCAATTAGTGCATTACCTGCATCAATATCAACACCTGCATCACGATATGTTAGCCCTGTCTTTTGTTGATCTGTCATTTCTGAATCTGCCTCACACTATTTTTAATAATTTAGCACCCTACTATAGGGTTAGTTGGTATTTTCTTGAAGAGCGAGTCTACCATGCTTTAGGCATGGTTAACATTTTGAGGCTGATTATTATGTTATTGCTCTCCTGCGATCAATAGTCTAGTTAGATAGTGACAATCTCAATGTGTCATTGTCATAAAGTGACAAGAAAATAACATAATATTACTTACTCACGAGTAAAAATAAAAGTAAAATTATAATGCTATTATATTATATATCATACAATTACAAGATAACTAAAAATGATTAATATTATTTGGCATGACTTCTGCATAGTGGTTTACAACAAATACATTAATAAGAAAAGCCAGTGCCTTTCTTAAGAAAAAATAATAATAATTGGAGATACCCTATGAAAAAGCAACAATCAGGTTTTACACTTATCGAATTAATGATCGTAGTCGCAATCATCGGAATTCTTGCTGCTATCGCACTTCCTGCTTATCAGGACTATACAAAACGTGCTCATGTCTCTGAAGGTTTAAGCCTGATGGCTGGCGCTAAATCTGCTGTAACAGAATATTATTCATCAGAAGGAGCAATGCCTACTA